>NZ_JBAHWD010000010.1:0-257623 GCF_037044575.1 Nonomuraea sp. LPB2021202275-12-8
GAACTAGAACCGCGACCGTCAATGCGAACAGCGTGACGATCGTGACCATCCAGAGAGGAACGATCAGGTTCATGTGATAGCCCCATCCGAGTATCGCCAGTGACCCCAGGGCCAGCAGCAGCGTGAGACCGGTCAAGGACCACGACGGCCGCAATGCCTGCCACCACGGCAGCTCAACGTCATCCGCGCCCAGGCCGAAGATGCTGAGATAGGTCTCGTACGTCAGTTGCCCATAGACCATGGGCAGCGGTATCGCGATGGTCGCCAGCATGGGCAGCAGCCATGAAAGGGCAACCTTTAGCGACGTGTAGTGGAAGAAGTGACGAACTCCGGAAACGGTGGCAGGCGTGATCAATGCTAAACCCGCCAGACGGATGGCGTCTGGCGGCGGATCCGCAGCGAGGACCCATCCCAAGAACGCCATCCCCAGTGGGAACGTGCAGCCCAACAGCCAGGAGCGCATCAGCCATCGGCAAGGGATGGCTGACGCGGCCACGACGACGAGCGCGACAGCAGTCCACGATTGGCTCGGCCAGCTTTGCCCCAAGATGACACCACCAGCGAAAGGCGCGAGCAGGGAGAGCGCAGCGCCAGTGGCGATCGTCGCCACACGCGGCGGCTTCGCCGAGCGATATTTTGCCTCCATGCGCCGAAGATCGTCCTCGGAGCTCTCGCCCCACGCCTTGCGCACCATCAGCCGGCGACCATTGAATTCAGTGGTGCGACTGCTCGCGAGGGCCTCCGCATCTGCCACAGACTGCGCATGGATTTCGCCGTCGACCGGACGCCTCGTCAAGGAGTCAAAAACGCGATACCGGGCGTCGAAAGTTCCTGGCGGTCGGCGAAGGTGAGTCCACCTGATGCGGACGAAGATTCCATCCTGGATGCAAGAGCGCAGCAGATGGCTCCTTCCTGCGTTGAGCGATCCGATACGCGATCCGGCGATTGGTACATCGGCCTGGAACTGTGAACCATTCGTGGATTGACGTACTCGCCATCCGCGGGACCTGCACATCACAGGAACCAACTCGGCATCCTCGGCCGGGGTTTCGAACTCTACTCGGACCGTATGGTCATATGGGTGCGACGTGCTCGCCTCGACCCAGGGTTCCCAGGTCGACTCGTATGGACCAATAGGCTTTTCCGTCGGTTCGTTTTTACGGTTTCGGACGGCCAGCAATACCACCAGCACGAGGAGATTCCAGACTGCCATCCCAAGAGTGTCAAGCAGAGCGGTCAAGTTCCGAAGCCAATCTCCGGCAACCTTCATCGAACTGTGAGACCACACGAAGCCGGGGAGCGCGTCGGTTGAGCATGATCGAAGCCCTGTGTGCGGCCACCAGGGCGAGCACGGAGCGGCGCGACCACCCGATCTTCCGCTTTTCAGACGGAGCAATCACCCTGCTCGGCCGACCGAGACCGTGGTCAGGCGCGCGTGTGCGGTGGCGCGGACATGTCGGCGTGTGGGGACGTTGCTGTCAGCGCTGCTGTCACCTCAGCCAAGGTCACCCAGTGCCGGGGCCCGACGAAGGAGGGTCTCGGCGTCGATCGCCCCAACCCGGTTGGCGAATGGCGAAGTACGCGATCGTCACGGCCCTAGCCAACCGACCTCTAGATAAGGAGAACGCGAGTGGTAACGCCGACTCACGCGCACTGAGTTGCTGCAACGCTGCGGAAGACTGACAGAACACACCTGATCACCTGCGAATGTCCCGCGACGGACTACGCAACCGTGGACAAAGTGCCATCCATTGGCAATCGAACCTGGGACCGTTACCACCAGACCGGACCTCTAAGGAGCGAGGCCACTTACAAAAGAGGAGGCCGGCCGGCGCACAGGACCCCAAGAGTCGTATCACACAAACCCGGCCAGCATCACTACCGCGAAGATGTAACTCCGCCGCTACAGTAACCACCCAGTGGCGGGTAGGGCAGCGCCGTTGGGCTCCTCTTAGGCTACCCTCCGTCCAGGACGAACAATCCGTCTGGCTGGAGGAGCCGTGGGGCATAAACGCAACACTAGGCGCTCCCGACGTGAGCCACGTCGTAACCATGTCCAACCCCGGCTGAAGCAATCACCAAACGCTGCTGAAAGCACGCCCGATGCGCGAACAGGAAAATTTCTTGTCCCCGGGTTCGAGCTTTACATAGGCGGATCGATCAAAGCTCTTCCTCTGGAGGTTACACCGCTTTATGCGTTGATGGTAGCGGCCCATCACGCAGTGGCGCGACGCCCAGATTATTCGAGCGTGGTGGCAGCTGCCCAGTTCATGTGTGGCCTGGAATATTTGGGATTCCAAGCAGAAATAATAGCGGCATGTACCAGTGTATTTCATCCAAAACGTGACGGGAATCGGAAAACGGATATCGGTGTTTGGAAACATCCGCCTGTAGTGCGATCCGACGGCACCACGGATGGCCACGCAGTTATCTGGACAGATTCCTTTAAACGATGCATTGATATCGGCATCTGTCGGGACCCCACACTTCAACGAGAATCGAAGAACGATCCCTCCCTCGAGGCTCCAGCCATACTGCCGTGCCCAGAAGGGCGCGACAAGCTAATCCACGGATCCTTCTCGGTCGGGGCTCATCGCTCTCCCTACATGCTCACCTGGATGTTCTTTCCGGAATGGACGTCAAACTACGACCTATTACTAGAAACCCGCGCGGCGACTATTCAGCACGGCGGGTTGGCAATGGCCCACGTAGCAATTGACTTACTATCGGCCCTTTCACTATATCGAGACACTAGCGAGCTATGGGCACTCTACCCATCGCTACAACCTATGGTTTCGGGGCAACGTCCTCTACTAGGTTTGGATAGCCTTCCGGATACTAGGTCTATCGGGGCCGCTTCCGGAGATAAATTGATGGAGCCCGAGAGAATGGCACCGCGTTCATGAAGCCAGATGGTGGTCGCGTCGCTGCCAGGGGATTTCAGTACCAGTATCTGCGAACACTTGAAGCCATGCTCGACGTGATTGATGACCCAAACGTGCAGGCGCTGCGCGTTGAGGGGGCCCCGGGCGTAGGTGTGGACAGGGATAGCGTCGATTTCGATATAATAGGCGCAGATGAGAGCTGCCTCTTGGCTGTGCAGGTTAAGAGCAAAGCTCCAGGAGGGCATATATATGCTCCCGACATTCTTGAGATACTCATCAGCCTCATCAAGAATCAGGAAGCCCGTTCATATCAGCTGATGACTAACGCACTGCCTACGGAGCCTGCTGAGCGCATGGCGAGTTTCCTTCGGGCAGATATTGAGCTGGACCAGCTACGAGATGAACTGTCCCGCCTCCTCTCACGCCACCCGAGCCGACTTGCTCAACTTGAGTCTCTATCACGAGATCAGCTTGATCGCCTAATGCGCTGTACAGTTACGTTTGACAGACGAGATGATATCGAAATCCGGGAAGCATTGCGTGAAAGGCTCAGACTATACCGCAATCACGCGGAAGCCGGCCTGGGCCAGAAGTCCGCGGGGCTGCTTAGCGGCTACCTTGTTTCGGAAATGCTGCGGAAAGCTGCCGATGAAAGTGACGCAATATTCACTACAGCGGAACTTCGCTCGCATGTTTTGATTGATGGGGAGAAACTCGCGCTACTCGGGGGGCGTCGAGATTGGGGTGTAGTCGTAGGCGCAATGCCTCAGATTCCAGACGTCACCCGCAACGCTCTCCTCCGAGCCATATGCGAAGCGCTCCCTCGATCTGGTCGTTCCGATGTTCGTCGTGTAGTTCTAGTAGGACCTTCGGGAATTGGCAAGTCCAGCCTAGCCGCCGGTTATGTTGCCGATCGTGCGGATTCCTATGACTGGATCTTCTGGATGGATGGTGAATCTGAAGATTCGCTGCTAGCCTCCTACGCTCGCACTGCGGCTTCCCTGAATATTGGCGACAATATCGTGAGCAATTACGCGCTCGACTCGTCCCGTATCCGTGATGTTGTACATTCTGAGCTAAGTCGGCTTACCGGACGTTGGGCAATTGTCTTCGACAACGTACGAGACAGTCGTGAGGTCGAACCGTGGGTGCCGCGCGTTGGCAACGGAGATGTTCTTCTAACGCTAATCGATGAGACGGCCAGACACGGTCCTGCTACCGTGCTTCAAATTGGCGTTATGGAGCCGCACGAAGCGAGAGAGCTTATATGCCGTCGACTTAATATTGGCCAAGATGAGGCCCTTAGATTTGACGGGGAGTTGAGGCGATTGGCTGAAGGTATGTCATATTGGCCACTCGCGCTAGAACTCAGTACCGGCTATATTTCCACATGTGGGATAAGACTTGAAGATGTCGATGACTATTTGGACCGACTACGAATACGCTCGCTGGCTGATGCAGACTCACTTCCACCGGGGTATCCACGTACTCTGGCCGCCGCGCTATTTCTCTGCTTGGATCAACTGGAGGCTCGCATTCAGCGGAATGGTGTGTATGATTACCGTCCGCACATAGCCTTTGGCATGATTACAAATTCGGCCTACCTGGCTTCTCATCAATTGCCCGTGCATATGGTGGCCGCCGCTTTCCTCGCTGATCCTAGCCACACTGAAAACTTTGGACCCGTCTTCCTGGACCCTTCAGAATTTAATCTTGCTGAAGTGGTTCGCGAGCTTCGGCGATTCTCGCTTGTTGCCTTTGACGAGGATCTTCAGCGCCTAGGTAATGTAGCAGTGCAGTATGGCGATCGCACACTCGCTATAAACTCCATTATTCAGGACTTGATCCGAGTTCACGGTGACTTCGATGAGAACATTGCCTCTGCACTAAATCGCCTCGCAAATCATGTTGAGCGGTGGTTGAATACAGCTCTCAACTTGAATCTGCTGGAGCGCGCCTCGGTAGTCTTCAATCATGCTATGGTCTTGGCCGGCCATCTTCTCCGCTTGAATATCGGAGGTTCCAACATACCGCTCTTCTACGGAAACCTTGCTACAGCATGTCGTGCAGGAGGAGATACTCAGAGGGCGGAAGCTTTTTTGCAGGCGGAGCTGTACCTGCTGCAGCAATCTGCGAATTCGAATGAACTCTTGACGGTGCAGGCAGAACTTCAGTTGATAGATATCCTGTTTGACACCCCGACCGACGCTTCGATAAATACCGATACGGCGGCGGAATTTTTTGAACATATTTATCGGTACGCGCAAAGCGTTAAGCCCATTCACCCTCATGCCGCCTCGAAATTGGCAATCGATGCAAGAGTCTTCCTAGAGCGCCCGTTGGCGGAGCAAGCTCGACTCGCCAAGTTTCGAGAGATTTACGAGAAGTTTTCACATCTAATAGCCGAGCTTGGGCCGAGTCCATACTCCAGGACTGTGGATGCGCTCTCCCGCGCCAACGAATTGATAAGCAATGAGCGTTTCCTTGGAGCTGAAAAGCTTTGCCGACAGGCGCTTAGGTCTGACTATCTTGCGGGTTCAATGGAACTGGAAGCGCGGCGCGTACTCGTTGAATCTCTGACGCGGCAGCATAAATGGATTAGTGCACAGGAAGAGTTTCTGAACTTTAAACAGAAGTTCGGATCCACTAAACTTTACCCGCAGATTGTAAGACTATTTGCACACAACGTAGGACATGCATGCGCATTGGCGGCATTAACCGAGGATAGCGAGGAGGGTGCTCGTTTGTTGGGAGACGTCCTTAGCCTACCTCTAGTATGTGATGTGCTGGAACAGTCCGGCCGGGGGGTTACTTCGCGCCTACGCCTTCTTGCGAGTATCCGCGATCTGATTTCTGGGAGAATAGAGCAAGCGGAAACAATATTGTTGAGCATCAGCCCAGGCGATCTCCAGGATGGCCGAGATGTAGAAACGCAGTCTTGGGGAATGTTGTGGCAGATGACTCGGCTGGCGCTATTCCGAATGGCATCAGTGGTATATCTCTCGGAGTTGGCAGACCAATCGAACTGATCGGCGAGTTCTAGCTTGACTCGTCGGATCGCGATCGCGCCATGGCGTGTGGCTCTGTGAGCCGCGCCACAAACAACGTTGAGTGGCATGATGACGTCGAGTAGCGTGGGCTGCTCGTATGCCAAGGCCACACGGCATCGCCATGCCAGTCTCTGCGATGCGATTTGTGCGTGTGGGCGGTGCGGGCCGCGACCGGCCGAAGAGCCGCAGCGCGGCCAGCGACCGCCCCACGCAGCGGCCCGCCGCAGGCGGGCTGCCTTGAAGACGTAGAGAAAATTCTCATCCAGCAAGTACTGCCAGGTCGATGATCTTGCTGGGCGGTCCTGCGCCTCACCGCGCTCGGCCTTCAAGCAGCGCCAGCCACAAGGCGTCACCGTCTCGGATGCGCATGCGATGGGTCTCGTAGAACTCGTCAGTCGCAAGGTCTGTACGGCGCAGGAAGGACTGTCCACCTGCGGCGCACAGTTCGTGAAAGATCACAGCGCAGTGGCAGGTCCAGGCGAGCGTGCGCCGTCGCGATTCCTTGCTGGCCTTGAACCAGGTCAGCCGCTCGTGATTCGGCTCTGGCTCAGGAAGGTGGGGAGACAGGCAGTCACTCATGCGGTGCGGCCGAGCGGGATGAGCGCCCACACTGTGCGCCCGCCTTCGTCGCCGTGGACGCCCCACCGCGTCGTCAGACTCTCCACCAGATGCAGCCCCCGGCCGCTCTGATCGGTGTTCTCGGCCTGGCAGACGTACGGGGCGGAGGGGCCACCTTCGTCATGGACGGCGAGTATCAGCAGTGCGTTGCCTGCGTGGAGGGTGACGCCGAATCGGCCGCCGGCCATGCCGCTGCGGGTGTGGCGGATGGCGTTGGTGGCGAGTTCGGACATGACAAGTTCGGCGGTGTGGGTCTCGGGGCGGTCTCCCAGGTAGCTGTTGACGAACCGGCGCGCTTCGCTGATCTGGGCCTGGGCGCCGACGAAGTTGCGGCACCACCGGTGGATCTCACTGGGGCTGTTCAGCGCTGGAGACATTGCCGTTTCCTTGCGTTCATGCAGGTCAAAGCACTGCGATCCGCTTTCCGTACTTAAAGTACTAGTGCTATACTTCAAGTACAAGCGACTTGATGTACTTGCGCCGCACAATAAGTACTGGTCGAGTAAAGAACCGAGATCCCAGACGTCGGCGGCGACCCAGGAGGGTGCACATGTTCGGACTAATGGTTCGATTCACCTGCAAGGACGAGGACAGCGCTACGGCGTTCGACACCCTCGTCAGTGAGACAATCGAGGCGATCCGCCGACACGAGCCGGGAACGATCGTGTACGCGTCACACCGGGTGGACGGTCAGCCGCTCCAGCGGATCTTTTACGAGCTGTACCGGGACCGGGACGCCTTCGATGCCCATGAGCAGACCGAGCACACCAGGCGTTTCCTGGCGGCGCGGGAAGAGCTGTTGGCCTCGGTTGAGGTTGACTGGCTGGATCTGCTGAGCGGGAAGGGCACGACGTCGTGAGCATGGAGTATCAGCGGGCGCTCGGACGGCGTATCGCCCAGGAACGCAAGCGGCGCGGCCTGTCACAAGCCGAGCTGGCGCGGCTGGTAGATCGGTCGGTGGCGTGGATCTCGCAAGTGGAGCGGGGTGTGCGCAAGGTCGATCGCATGTCGGTGCTGGAGAAGGTCGCCGAGACGCTGGATGTGCCGCTGTCGGAGTTGGCCGCCGAAGCGCCCGTGGTCGCCGCCACCAGCGAGGAGGTGCCAGGGACGGCCGGGCTGCGGCTGGTGCTGTCCGGCGCGCACTCGTTGCAGGCCATGTTGCACGCCACGCCGGTGCCCGCGATCGATCAGCTCAAGCCGCGGGTCGATCATGCGTGGGAGCTGACGCACTCCAGCCGCTACGTCGAGCTGACTGAGTTGCTGCGCGGGCTGGTGCCCACCTTGGAGAACGCCGCCCGGTCTGCTCCGGCTGAGCAGCAGCGAGAGTTGTTCGAGTTGCTGTCGGTGGCTTATCAGACGTGTTCGGCGTCGCTGGCCAAGTTGGGCGAGCCGGAGGCGGCGTGGATCGCCGCTGATCGGGCCATCGGTGCGGCCGAGCGGGCGGGCAGTCCGTTGCTGATGGCGGCCGGTGCGTTCCGGCTGGGGTTCGTGTTCCTGGGAGCGCGTCACTTCGATCAGGTTGAGGAGACCGCGCGGACCACTGCTGAGGCACTGTGGTTCCTCACCGATCAAGGCAACGTGGAAGCGATGTCGCTGTGGGGCGGGCTCACCCTCCAGCGGGCCGTGGCCGCCTCGCGGCTCAATCAGGCCGACGTGGCGTATGAGCATCTGTCGCGAGCCCGGGAGATGGCGGCGCGGGTCGGTGAGGGGCGCAACGACTACAACACCGAGTTCGGGCCGGCCAACGTGGCGCTGCATGAAGTGGCCGTGGCGGTGGAGGTGGGCGACGCCGGTCATGCGCTGCGGGTTGGGGCCGCGGTGGACGCCTCGTCACTGTCGGCGGAGCGGCGGGCGCGGCTGGCGGTGGATCTGGCGCGGGCGCATGCGCAGCGTCGTCAGGTTGATGAGGCGGTGGCCGCTTTGCTGGAGGCTGAGGCTGTCACTCCTGAGCAGATTCGTGGCCATCGGGTTGTCCGGCAGCTCGTCTCGGACCTACTGTCGATGCAGGATCCGGCCTCTTCTGAGCTGCGGGAACTGGCCGATCGAGTGGGGGCGTAGAAAAAGTACGCGCACACGTACTCTAAGTACTAGCGATTACTCTCAGTATCAGGTAGCGTTCGTGTTGTAGCTGGAACTCTCCGTAGTCGGAGGGTGGCAGCCCAGCACGAACGCTCTTCGCGTTTCAGGCGTGGATCAAGGAGGTCCGCTCACGGAAGGCGGAGAGAGGCCACACATGAAAGTGGCCTGAGCGGGAGACCCGCCCAGGCCGGATGCGATAAGCACCCTAGTTGGCGCTTCGATGCTATCGCCTCCGAGCTGACGGCACGGCCTCCCTCGTCCCAAAACGCCTGATCAACAGGCCGACGAGAGGTCAACTCACCATGCGTACCGTCCCCATTCCCGTGGACGTCAGCAAGCTCACCATCACCTGCGTGAAGGCCCCGCGCCCTCGCGTGCTCAACCGCGACACCGGCGAGATCAAGACCGACAAGAACGGCAACACCGTCTACGAGGTCACCGTCTCCGTCGAAGACGAATTCGGCAGGATCGAGCTCGTCAAGATCGGCATTACCGGAGAGCCGCCTATCAAGGCCGGCGACACCGTCCACGCGGTCGGCCTGCTCGGCTACATCTGGGAGATCGCCGGACGGTGGGGCATCTCCTACCGCGCCACCGCCCTGCTCCCCCAGCAGGAGGCCGCCGATGTCTGACCCGCTCTGGTGGATGCTCGGAGTCCTGGCCGCCATCGCGGCCGGGCTCTGGGCCTGGCGCCGCTGGCACTACCGCTCCTTCTGGCTCGTCATCGGCTTCCCGATCACGGCCATCACCATCCGAGCGACCTGGCGCAAGGTCGCTCTCGGCTGCAACCTCACCAAGAAGCGGCAGCGCTTCTGGTTCACCACCGTTCCCGGACTGGTCGCCTCGACCGGCGTCGTCCGCATCCGGCGCAAGTGGCAGCGCATCGCCGTGGACACCAAGCCGTTCATGTGGCTGCCGCTGCCGACCCGGCACGGCTGGCGGGTCACCCTGCACTCGCTCGAAGGGCAGATCCCGGGTGACTACGCCGAGGTCGCCGAGCGGCTCGCGCACTCCTGGGGCGTGCACGCCGTGCGCGTCTCCTCTGACAAGCCTGGCCGGGTACGCCTCGCTGCCACCGTCCGTGACCCGCTGGTCAAGGTCGATGAACTACCACCGTCCACCGAGTTGCTCAAGATCACCGTAGGGCGGCTGGAGACCGGCACACCGTGGGTCATCGACTTCCGGACCGTGCCGCACTGGATCAACGCCGGAGCCACTCAGTCCGGCAAATCCAATCTCGCCAACGCGCTCATCGTCGGACTCGCGCCGCAACCGGTCGCCCTGGTCGGCTTCGATCTCAAGGGCGGCGTCGAGTTCACTCCGTACGCGCCCCGGCTGTCCGCCCTGGCCACCACGCGCGCCGAGTGCGGCGGCCTGCTGGATGACCTGGTGGCGCTCATGACCGACCGGATGGGCGTGTGCCGGATGGCCTCGGCGCGCAACATCTGGCAACTGCCGCCCACCATGCGCCCGGTCCCGGTTGTGGTCCTGGTGGACGAGCTGGCCGAGCTCTACCTGATGGCCGACAAGTCCGAGAAGGACGAGATCGCCAAGACTTCGACCGCGCTCCTGCGGGTTGCCCAGCTCGGGCGGGCGTTCGGCATCTACCTGTTCTGCTGCGGCCAGCGCATCGGCTCCGACCTCGGACCCGGCGTCACTGCCCTGCGGGCCCAGTGCTCCGGACGGATCTGTCACCGCGTCAACGATCCGGAGACCGCCACCATGACCCTCGGCGACCTCGCCCCGGCCGCGCTCGACTCGGCCCGCGCCATCGCCGCCGAGACACCCGGCGTCGCCATTGTCGCTTCCCAGGACGGCCAGTGGTACCGCGCCCGCTCCTTCTACGTCAGCGAGCACACCGCCGAACAGGCCGCCACCACCTACGCCCACCTGGCACCGCCCTGGGCCGAGGTGATGACCGCTCAACCCGTACCAACACCCGACCAGCAGACCGCCTGAACCCGGTCGCTGCGAGGAGGAGCTGAGATGCGCCGCATCACCGCCTGGCTCCTTGACACCGGCCCGGTCCTCGTCCTGGCACTCATCGCGGGCGCAGGCTCGTTCACCCACATCCGCGACACCGCCA
This sequence comes from Nonomuraea sp. LPB2021202275-12-8, assembly GCF_037044575.1. NCBI lineage: Bacteria > Bacillati > Actinomycetota > Actinomycetes > Streptosporangiales > Streptosporangiaceae > Nonomuraea > Nonomuraea sp. LPB2021202275-12-8. The sequence continues at coordinate 10,719 of NZ_JBAHWD010000010.1, forward strand.
GCGAACACGGACAGACCGGCTGGATGTCCTGGGCCATCGCCATCTGCATCGACCTGACCTGCGTCATGGCGGCCCGCGAACGCCAACGCGACAAGAAGACCCGCCGAACCCGGCGCGGCCCGATCTCCTGGCCCGTCCTCGTCCTGACCGGAGGCATCATCCTGTCCCTGGCCGCCAACCTCGCCCAAGCCACACCGACCGTCTGGGGCTGGATCACCGCCGCAACCCCCGCTGGCGCCTTCCTCGTCGCGGTGTCGATGCTCGAACGCCGCGCCACGACCACCAGCACCGAGACACCACAGGACGTCCCGCAGATGTCCTCAACTTCCGCGCAGCCGTCCTCAACCGTCCCAGCAGAGTCCCGCGACGTCCTGGTTCGGCACGACAGCCCGGCACCAGATCCGGCCCTCGTGGACTACGCCCGCCGCGTCGCTGACGAGCACCACGCCAAGCACGGTGAACCGATCTCCGCCGACTCCCTCCGCGCCCGCCTGGGCGTCTCCGAACAGCTCGCCACCGACCTGCTCCACACCCTGCAACCCGCCCAAGCCCACTGAGAGGAACGCCATCGATGTCCACCACGCACTCGCGGCCCGCGTTCATCGCCGGGCTACGCGCCCTGGCCGACCTGCTGGAAGCCCGTCTCGACATCCCGATCCCACGAAGCACCGTCGTACACCACTTCGTGCACGACGCCCAGGACGCCGACATGCACGCCGAGCTTCACCGCCTAGCCGCGCTGCTCGGCAGCCACGTCGATGGGGACGGCGGCCACTACACGACCTCGCTGTGCCTCGGCCCGATCGAGTACCGCGCCGTAGCGATCCTCGCCGAGTCCCGCGCCCGGTACGACGCCCACGACAGCTACCGAGGCTGCATCACGCCCTACGGCCCGGGCGAAGACCGATGAACATCGACACCGTCACCCGCTATCGCTGCTGCACCTGCAACGGCACCGGCATCTACGACGACCAGACCTGCGCCGACTGCGACGGCAGCGGCATCGACAACCACGGCGCATAGCCGCTGTAGCGCCCCCCGCCTGGCCACACATCCGCCAAGATCCGCGCCAGGCCGGGGGCCATCCACACCAGAGTCACCGGATAGGACAGGACCCATCTTGCCCCACCTTGCTCACAGCCACGCCGTGGCTGGAATGATTCACCGGCTCAACCAACCCGACTACGACCGCTGGGCCAGCCAGATCAAGCGCACCGGCGGCTGCCGACAGCCCATCCACCTGCACGGCAAGGTCGAACACTACGACCAGGCCACCGGCCAGCTCCTGCACCGCTACACGACCCGACAGGAGCCGAACGGTGTCCTGCGCGTCCCGTGCAAGACCCGCCGCGCCTCCCGCTGCCCGGCCTGCGCCGAGGTCTACCGCGCCGACACCTACCAACTCGTCCGCGCCGGCCTCGTCGGCGGCAAGGGCGTGCCCGAGACCGTCAGCAACCACCCGTGCCTGTTCGTCACCCTCACCGCACCGTCCTTCGGAGCCGTCCACGTGCGGCGCGAGAAGAACGGCAAGGTGCTGCCCTGCTATGCCCGCCGCGATGCCCCGGCCTGCCCGCACGGTCAAGTGATGTCCTGCACCGACCGGCACAGCGCCGACGACCCGAGACTCGGCGAACCGCTGTGCCCAGACTGCTACGACTACGACGGCTCGGTATTGTTCAACGCCATCAGCCCGGAGCTGTGGCGCCGCTTCACCCTCGCCCTTCGCCGCCGCTTCGCCAGGCTCAACGGCCTGACCGTCAAGACCCTGCGCGAACACGTCAGCATCGCCTTCGCCAAGGTCGCCGAATACCAGCGCCGTGGCGTCGTCCACTTCCACGCCGTCATCCGCCTCGACGGACCGGATGGCCCCAACTCGCCGCCACCGGCCTGGGCCACCGCCGACGCCCTGACCCAAACCGTCCAGCACGCAGCAGCCGTCGTGACAGCTGAGGTCAAGCCGCTCAGCCGCGCCTTCCAGTGGGGCACACAGCTCGACGTCCGCCGCATCACCATGAACGGCGACCTCACCGAACAAGCCGTCGCCGCCTACATCGCCAAGTACGCCACCAAGGCCGCCGAATGCGTCGGCACTCTCGACCGGCGCGTTCAGCCGCTCGACAACCTCGACGCCCTACCGGTCAGGGACCACGCTCGACGACTCATCGCCGCCTGCATGCGCCTGGGCAGCCACCCCGGCCTGGCCGAACTCCGGCTCACCCACTGGGCCCACATGCTCGGCTTCCGCGGCCACTTCTCCACCAAGAGCCGCCGCTACTCCACCACGCTCGGCGAACTCCGAGCAGCGCGAGAGCGCTTCGTCCGCACTGATGCGGTCACGCACGGACGCCTGCCCCTGTTCGACGAAGACACCGTCCTCGTCATCGCTCACTGGCAGTACGCCGGTCAGGGCCATTCGGCCGGCGACGCGCTTCTGGCCGCAGCCATCACCGGCACCACTTCGGGAGGCCATCTATGACCCGACTCCTGCTCACCGTGCCCGAAGCCGCCGAAGCTCTGGCCATCTCGCGCAGCAAGCTCTACCAACTCCTCGCCACCGGCGTGGTGGCCTCTCTCCGCATCGACGGCTCTCGCCGCGTCCCGATCACGGCGCTCAACGACTACATCGCCCGCATGACTTCGAAGGAGAACGCAGCATGACCAAGACCCTCACGGCAGCGCCAGGCGACGAGCCGCGCAAGAAGAAGACCCCGAAGCTCCGTGACGGCGTGATGAAACGCGGCACCACCTGGTCCTACGTGATCCGCGTCAAGGACCCGGAGACCGGTGAGAGCAAGCCCCGCTGGGTGAGCGGCTTCGCCACCGAGGACGACGCCAAGGCGGCCCGGGACGAGGCCAGGGTGAAGGCTCGGCGCGGCGAGTACATCGATCGGAACACGATCACGGTCGCCGCGTACCTCGCCGAGTGGATCGAGGGCCACGCCGTCGAGATCAAGCCCCACACCCTCAAGGGCTACCGCGACATGATCCGCCTCTACATCGGACCTCGAATCGGGAACGTCCGCCTGCAAGCACTACGCCCGGCGGCGATCACGAAGTTCTACCGCGACCTGCTGACAGGCGGCGGCAGGAAGGGCGGCCCGCTCGCGGCGAACACCGTCAAGCATGTCCACACAGTGCTCCGCAAGGCACTCACGGACGCCGTGCTGGTGGACGAGTTGCTTCCCAACAACCCCGCTGAACGGGCCAAGCTTCCGCGCATCAAGCCAACCGAGCCAGGCATGATCTGGACACCCGCCCAGCTCCGGGCCTTCCTCGCCACAGCTCAGGAGCACCGCCTGTATGCCTTCTTCCACTTGGCCGCCTACACCGGCGCTCGTCGCGGCGAACTGCTCAACCTTCGCTGGACGGACGTGGACCTGGACAAGCCGCAGATCCACATCACCGGCACCGCCGCCGTGATCGACCGCCAACGAGTCGAGGGCACCACCAAGAGCGGACGTTCCCGCGTCGTGTCCCTCGACCCCAGCACGGTCCGGGTCCTCAAGGCCCACCGCGCCCGCCAGGACGAGGAACGCCTTCGACTCGGCGAGTCCTGGAAAGGCGGCGGCGCGTACGTCTTCACGACCGGCTGGGGAGACCCGCTCTTCCCGGACACGCCCAGCTCCCTGATGCCCAAGCTCATCGAGACCCACAACAAGCAGAACCCGCGAGCCCAACTCCCCCACGCCCGCCTGCACGACCTTCGCCACATCCACGCCACGACGCTGCTCCTGGCCGGCGTTCCCGTTCACGTCGTCGCGGCCCGACTCGGCCACGCCGACCCGGCGATCACCCTCAGGGTCTACGCCCACGTCATCCACGAGCAGGCGGCCACCGCTGCCGACGTCTTCGCCAAGGCCGTCGGTGGGTGACGGCCGTGTTAGCAAGCCTGTTAGCAAGATCTCAAGATTGTCCTGACAAACTAAGAGGCCCCTGAACCGGAAACACCAGTTCAGGGGCCTCTTCACGCAGAGCCGACGAGGGGAATCGAACCCCTGACCTTCTGTTTACAAGACAGATGCTCTGCCGATTGAGCTACGTCGGCACGGCCCACCAGTGTAGACGCTCACCCGCGTCTATGACGAGCGACCTCGTACAACGTCACCCCAGCCGCCACTCCCGCGTTCAGCGATTCGGCCGCTGCCCGCATCGGAATCCTGGCCACCACGTCACAGTGCTCCCGCACGAGCCGCGAGAGGCCCTTCCCTTCGGACCCCACCACGACGACGAGGGGCTCGCCCAGCAGCTCGACATCTCCGATGTCGACGCGGCCCTCACCGTCGAGCCCAATGACGAACAGCCCGGCCTCGCGGTATTCACGCAGTGCGGCCGTCAGGTTGGCGGCCCGGGCCACCCGGAGGTTGGCCAGTGTCCCCGCGGAGGTCTTCCAGGCCCCGCCGGTGACCCCCGCGGATCGCCGCGACGGAACCAGCAGCCCGTGGGCTCCGAAGGCGGTCGCGGATCGGGCGATGGCTCCGAGGTTGCGCGGGTCCGTGACACCGTCCAGGGCCACGATGAGGGGCACCTCGGCCGCCTCGTGGGCCAGGTCGACGAGCTCCGATGGATGCGCGTAGTCGTAGGCCGGGATCTGCAGGGCCACGCCCTGATGGACGGCGCCCTCGGTCAGCCGGTCAAGCTTGTCGCGGGTGACTTCGAGCAGCGCGATGCCGCGCTCCGTGGCCACCTTGATGGCGTCGCGTACGCGGTCGTCGTTCTCGAGGCGCTGGGCGACGTAGAGGGCGTTGGCCGGCACTCCGGCGAGCAGGGCCTCCAGGACGGGGTTGCGCCCGCCGATGTATTCGGGGGCGTCCTCCGACCGCTTGGCCCGGGTGGCGGGGCGACGGGCGCCTCCGCGATCCTCCCGGGCGATGCGCTCCGTGCGGGCCTTGTCCTTGTACCAGTGACGCATTTCGGCAGGCGGAGTCGCGCCCTTGCCCTCAAGCCCGCGGCGCACCTGCCCTCCGGTGCCCTTGGACGGGCCCTTCTTCTTCGAAGGCCTACCCGACGCCCTACCCCCAGCTGCCATGCGTCAAGGGTACTCGGGCCACCACCCAGCTCATGCCTCTCTTGCGTTCATGGACCAGACAACCCCGACAATCTTCTACGCGCCGCCCACCGAAGCCGCGGCTGTGGCAGGCGGAACAGGGGTGACCGCCAAGGGGCGCGCAGGACGGGCTAGTGGCTGAGCTCCCAGCGAGGTCCGTGAGGTGTGTCCTCGACCGTGATGCCCGCCGCCGCGAGCTGGTCCCTGATGGCGTCCGCCGCCGCGTAGTCCTTACGCGCGCGGGCGGCCTTGCGCTGCTCCAGCGCCACCTCCACCAGCGCGTCGACGGCCGGCTTCAGGTCCGAGCCCGCCGAGCGCCACTGCGGGGAACGCGGGTCGAGGCCGAGCACGTCGAGCATGTTCTGCGTCTCGGCCAGCAGGCGGGCCACCGCCTCCTTGTCCCCCTTGGCGAGGGCGACGTTGCCCTCGCGCACCACCTCGTGCACGACGGCGAGCGCCTGAGGGGTGCCGAGGTCGTCGTCGAGCGCGTCGGCGAACGCCTGCGGGAGCGGGGCGTCGGCGTCGACGTCGTGGATGACCTCCGCCGCCCTGGTCACGAAGCCCTCGATGCGCTGGTAGGCCGCCGCCGCCTCCTGCAGCGCCTCCTCCGAGTATTCGATGGAGGAGCGGTAGTGAGGCGCCGCGAGATAGTAGCGGAGCTCGACCGGGCGCACCTTGCGGACCATGTCCGGGATCAGCAGCGAGTTGCCGAGCGACTTGCTCATCTTCTCGGCACCGATCTTGAGCATGCCGTTGTGCATCCAGTAATGGGCGAAGCCGTCGCCTGCCGCCTGAGACTGGGCGATCTCGTTCTCGTGGTGCGGGAAGATCAGGTCGATGCCGCCGCCGTGGATGTCGAACGTCGGTCCCAGATACTTGGTGGCCATGGCCGAGCACTCCAGGTGCCAGCCGGGACGGCCGGGGCCCCACGGAGTGGGCCAGGTGGGCTCGCCGGGCTTCTCGCCCTTCCACAGGGCGAAGTCGCGGGAGTCGCCCTTGCAGGACTCGTCGTCGGTGTCGGCGGCGGGCCGCATGTTGGCCAGCTTCTGGTTGGACAGCTTGCCGTATTCGTCCTCGTACGAGAGCACGTTGAAGTAGACGTCGCCGCCGGCGGCGTAGGCGTGGCCGCGCTCGATGAGGCGCTCCATCAGCACGATCATCTCCGGCACGTGGCCGGTCGCGCGCGGCTCGACGGTGGGCGGCAGGCAGCCGAGCGTGTCGTACGCCCACGTGAAGGCGCGCTGGTTGCGCTCGGCCACGACGAACCAGGGCACGCCTTCGGTGGCCGAGACGCGGATGATCTTGTCGTCGATATCGGTGACGTTGCGGCAGAAAGTCACGTCGTATCCGGAGCGCATCATCCAGCGCCGGAGGACGTCGAAGTTCACGCCAGAGCGAATATGTCCGATATGCGGGGGAGCCTGCACGGTCGCACCACACAGGTAAATCGAGGCCCGGCCGGCTTCGACCGGAACGAATTCGCGGATGGCGCGCGTGCTCGTGTCGTAAAGGTGCAGGCTCACAAAGGCAAGGCTAACGCCTCAGCCGGCATCACATGCCGAATAGTCACCCGCGCAACGTCACTTTGTCCGGCTCGATACGTACGATCAACCGCTCGGTGCCCGGCTTGTCCTCCCAGGGCTTGCCCGTGTACTTGTGAGACAGCTCCTGGATGAGGTCGCCGGCCGGGTCTTCCCGCATGGTCACCCGCCCGCGCACCTCCACGTAGCGGTAGGGGTCGTCGGGGTCGATCACCAGCAGGCTGGCGCGGGGGTCACGGTCGAAGTTGCGCGGCTTGCGGCGCCCCGCCACGGTCGAGAACAGCACGTCGTCGCCGTCCGTGCGCACCCACACGACCGTCGACTGCGGCCCGCCGTCCGGGTTGAGGCTGGTCACGACGGCGAGGTTCGGCGCGTCCAGCAGCTTGCGAGCAGCGTCAGGCAGCTCTGCCATGTGTCTCCCTTGATCGGTCCTGGCCCCCATTGTTCTGTAGTCTCGAAAACGCCATGGACGTGACTCCCCCCTCTGCGCTCCGCCACCTGGGCATCGCCCTGGCCGGGCTCGCCGTCGCCGCCCTCACCGGGGCCGCTTGCGTGCTTTCCTTCGACGATCTCCGAGCCCTCGCCGTGCGCGGCGAGGCAAGGCCGGACCTCGCCTACCTCTATCCGGCGGGGTTCGACGCCCTCCTGGCGGTCGCGCTGATCAGCGTGCTGCTGCTGCGCTCGGCCCGGACGCTGGTGCGGGTCCAGGCCGCGGTCGTGCTGGTCCTGCTGATCGTCGCGGCCGCCGCCGTCAACGTGTCCAGCGCGCTGCGATACGAATTCCCGATCTCGCCGTCCGCCGTGGGCGTGGCCGTCGCGCCGTGGGCCATGCTGGCCGTCGCGCTGTGGCTGTGGTTGCTGCTGATCAAGCACGTGCGGGCGCTCAGGTCCTCAACATCCGGCGACGACGGTACGGACGAGGACGACCTCGTGCCGTTCCGCCGAGGCGGACCCGCCCAGACGACACCGGGGCACGACGGTCCCGCCGAGATCCCGCCGCCACTTGAGCGGCCCTCCGAGACCGTGCCACAGCCCAGGAGGCCGGTCCTGCTGGAGTCGACCCCGGTCGTCGGCCCCACCCCGGCGCCGGAGACCCCGCCCATCTCGGAACAGGTCACCCGCTGGCAGGCCCCTCCGCCCCCTGAGCGGGACCCGGAGCCCGAACCCCGGCCGGCCCCCACACCGGCTCCCGAGCCGGCACCAGCCCCTGAACCCGTACGAGCCCCCGAACCCGAACCCGAACCCGCACCGGCACCGGCACCGGCACCGGCACCGGCACCGGCACCGGCACCGGCACCGGCACGAGCCTATGAGCCCGCGCCGGAGCCCCCGTACCAGCGCACGCCCGAGCCTCGACCCGAGCCGGAGCCCGAACCGCAGCCTGAGCCTCGACCCGAGCCGGAGCCCGAGCCGCGACGCCCCGTCCGCTGGGGTGACCGCGTGAAGCCGGCCGATGTGCTCGTACATCCCCGCCAGACCCCGGTCACGGACAAGGACGCCGACACGCAGCCGGTCAGCGTCGTCGAGGACGCGCCGCCTGCCCGCCCGGCAGCTGCGGGCCGAACCCCCGGTGACACCCCGGGCACCGGTCACACCACGGATCCCCGCCTCGGCGGGGAGGCCGCGGACGATCACGAACGTCGTGACGCCGACGAGCCGGGGAGGAGCGGCGCGGCGGAGTTACGCGACGAGGCCATGGAGGACACGGCCCCGCACCCCGTCATCACGGAGGACACCGACCCCGCCCGGCCCCCAGCGCGGGACGACGCCCCTTCGGGCCGTCTGCGCAGCACTCCACTCCCGCCCGAGGAGTAACCGGCACACAGGCGAAGCCCCCGCCTCAGGTGACTGACGCTCAAGCTGAGCTCCACGTGACCGGCGTTCAAGCTGAGCTCCCAGGCCGGCGCGCGGAGCCGCCCGCACGAGGAGCGGCAACGCGAAGGCCCGCTCGGCTGAGCCGAGCGGGCCTGGTGCGTGTATCGCTGCCGTGCCGATGGGGACCCGACACGGTTTCCAGATCATGCTCTCCGTCGTCTGGGCGATGCCGCCACTAGACGCTGCTACCGCGGCGTAGCCCCGCGACGAGGCCGACACCGACGATGGCCAGGACGACCTGCATCACCAGTTCGATCCAGTCGATGCCGGAAGTCGTCTCGACGCCGAGCACCTGAGCGAGCAGCGTGCCCACCAGCGCGGCCACGATGCCGACGACGATGGTGAGGATCCACCCGATGGCCTGCCTACCGGGAAGCAGCAGACGACCGATTACACCGATCACGGCGCCGATCACGATGGCGCCAAGAATGGACTGAATTGTCATGACGCGAACCTCCCCGTGAGGGTGAGCCGTTCATCCTCACGGGAGGTGGATACCCGGTCCTCGGCGATTATTCGCCGAAGTTTTGTTTACGCAGGTCAGGTCATGGTTCGTCCGCTTCCACCAGTTCTCCCCGGGGTCATTCGCGCCACGATCAGCACACCGACCACCGCCAGCACTAGCTGGAGGATGTGTTCGATCCAGTCGATCCCTTTGGTGTCGGCCCAGCCGAGCATCTGGGCGATCAGGGTGCCGAGCAGGGCCGCCACGATGCCGACGATCAGCGTCAGCCCGATGGACATGTTCTGCTTGCCGGGCACCAGCAGCCGGGCCAGCGCGCCGACGATGGCTCCGATGACTACTGCGGAAACAATCGCGCCGATCATGTGGTAGCTCCCCCCGAGACGTTCACATGTCTTTATGGGACCTACCCGACAAAAGCGCTGGTTATCCCTGGTAGACGGCGATCCGTACCGCGCCAGTAACGGACCGCCGCCGCCCATGGAGTGAGCGGACCGTACGCCGGGACCGCTGGGACGCTCACCGCATCCCCGTACTAGACGCCCGGCGCCCCGGAACGGTTGACCACGAGCGCTGTCGCCATGGCGGCGACGCCCTCGCCGCGCCCGGTGAGGCCGAGCCCGTCCGTGGTGGTCGCGCTGAGGCTCACAGGGGCCCCCACAGCCGCGCTGAGCGCCTTCTCGGCCTCCAGGCGTCGGGGGGCCAGTTTGGGGCGGTTACCGATCACCTGGACCGCGACGTTGCCGATCTCGAAACCCGCCGCGCGCACCTTGCGCGCGGTCTCCTCCAGCAGGGTGAGTCCGGACGCGCCCGCCCAGCGGGGGTCCGAGGTGCCGAACAGGCCGCCGATATCGCCCAGACCCGCGGCCGAGAGCAGGGCGTCGCAGGCCGCGTGCGCGGCGGCGTCACCGTCGGAGTGTCCGGCCAGGCCGGTCTCACCGGGCCAGTGCAGGCCGGCGAGGCGAAGCTCCCGGCCAGAAGAGAACGGGTGGACGTCGATACCGACGCCCACCCGTGGAAGTTTCGTATTCAGGAGTTGAGAACCTCGTCGAGCAGGGCTTCCGCCTTGTCCTCATTGGTCTTCTCGGCGAGAGCGAGCTCACTGACCAGGATCTGGCGAGCCTTCGCGAGCATGCGCTTCTCGCCTGCGGACAGACCGCGCTCGCGGTCCCTCCGCCACAGGTCGCGAACGACTTCAGCGACCTTGTTCACATCGCCGGAGGCGAGCTTCTCCAGATTGGCCTTGTAACGGCGAGACCAGTTGGTTGGCTCTTCCGTGTGCGGCATACGAAGGACATCGAAAACCCGCTCAAGGCCTTCCTGACCAACAACGTCGCGCACACCGACGAGTTCTGCGTTTTCGGCTGGCACCTGGACGGTAAGGTCGCCCTTGTCGACCTTGAGCACCAGGTAGGTCTTTTCCTCACCCTTGATGGATCGCTTCGTGATTGCTTCGATCCGAGCAGCCCCATGGTGGGGGTAGACGACAGTGTCGCCGACCTGGAAAGTCATGTGACAAGTACCCCTTCCGCTGTACTCCAGGGTACCACGCATCCACAGGCTTCCGGAACAGTGAAATCATCATAACTGCAGGTCAAAGCCGCATATTGGGGGTTGACAAGCCGTCAACTCTATGAATCGCATATCTGGACATAGCTAATGACCTGCAGGGGCGCGGATATGACCTTGGAAACGGGTCGATATGGTAGGCGCTGCCCATCCCGCATGCGCGAGACCCATGCGCGAGACCCAAGGAGAACCCGCCCCGTGACCAGCCGTCGCTGGATTGTCGCCGCCGCCGCGTTCCTGGCAGCCCCTGTAGTCGCCGGCTGTTCTGCTGGATTCGACGCCAACACCACCAAGCCGTACGCACCGGTCGAGGCCGCGGCGCTCATAGATCAGGGCTCCTACGGCAAGCAGAGCATCCACATCCCCCAGGCGTTCGTCCTCGGCCCCGACTCCGGCGGGCAGATCCCCTGGCGCGGCTCCGCCCCCGTCTATCTGAACATCCTCAACTCCGGCTCCACTCCCGACACGCTGACGGCGATCAGCGCCGGCAACGTGGCCTCGGTCAAGCTCGCCGCCCCCATCCAGCTCCCCAGCGACCAGCTCGTCAACACCGGCAAGCCCGCCCCACAGATCATCCTGGAGGGCATCTCCACGGGCCTCAGAGGCGGCGAGAGCATCCGCCTGGACCTGCAGTTCGCCAAGGCCGGCACCGTGTCCCTGAACGTCCCGGTGGTGACGCGCAGCCGCGAGTTCGCCGACTACCCGGCGGTCCCCGGCGCCATCCCCGCTCCCACCCCGTCGGCCACGCCGACGCAGGCCGCGGAAGAGGCCCACTGACCCCTGCCCGCGGGCACGCGAAAACCCTTGTTCAGATACGGGTCCCCGTACCTGAACAAGGGTTTTCTCACTCCTCGCCGGCGTCGAACTTGTAGCCGAGGCCGCGCACGGTCAGGATGCAGCGCGGGTTGGACGGGTCGGCCTCGATCTTGGCACGCAGCCGCTTGACGTGCACGTCCAGGGTCTTGGTGTCTCCGACGTAGTCGGCGCCCCACACGCGGTCGATGAGCTGCCCGCGGGTCAGGACCCGCCCGGCGTTGCGCAGCAGCACCTCCAGCAGCTCGAACTCCTTCAGCGGGAGCTGCACCTGCTCGCCGCGGACCGCCACGACGTGCCTGTCGACGTCCATCCGGACCGGGCCGACGGCGAGCACGGCGGAGTCCAGCTCCTCCACGACGTCACCCTGGCGGCGCAGCACCGCGCGGATGCGGGCCACCAGCTCCCGCGAGGAGAACGGCTTGGTCACGTAGTCGTCGGCGCCCAGCTCCAGGCCTACGACCTTGTCGATCTCGCTGTCCTTGGCGGTCAGCATGATCACCGGGACCTTGGAGCGCTGCCGCAGCGAGCGGCACACCTCGGTGCCGGACAGTCCGGGCAGCATGAGGTCGAGCAGCACCAGGTCGGCGCCGTTGCGGTCGAAGGCGTCGAGCGCGTCGGGGCCGGTCGCCGCGATCGAGACCTCGAACCCCTCCTTGCGAAGCATGTACGACAGGGCGTCGGAGAAGGACTCCTCGTCCTCCACGACCAGGACGCGCGTCATGCTCCGGCCTCCGCCGGACTCGTACGCCGAAGGGGGCTGTGTGTCAGGGTTTCTTCGCTCCGCTCGTTCACGGGGCGACCTCCAGGGGAATCGAGGGTGGTGCGGCTACGGCCGTCCCGCCGAAGGCGGGCAGGCGCAGGGTGAAAGTCGAGCCGGAGCCTTCCTTGCTCCATACGGACACCTCGCCCGCGTGCGCGGCGGCGACGTGCTTGACGATGGCGAGGCCGAGCCCGGTGCCGCCGGTGGCGCGCGAGCGGGCGGCGTCGACGCGGAAGAACCGCTCGAAGATGCGTTCCTGCGACTCCTCGGGGATGCCGATCCCCTGGTCGCTGACGCTGATCTCGACGCTGTCGCCCGCGGGCCTCGAGCTGACCACGACCCGGGTGCGCTCGGGGCTGTAGGCGATCGCGTTGTCGATGAGGTTGCGCAGCGCGGTGACGAGCAGCTCGTCGTCGCCCCAGATGCGCAGCCCCTCGGTGCCGCCGGTGACGAGCGTGATGTCCTTGGCGCCGGCCCTGGTGTTGCAGTAGTCGATGGCGACGTGGACGGCCTCGTCGATGGAGACCTGCTCGGGGACGGGTATCTCCTCGGCGCCCTGGATCCTGCTCAGGGTGATGAGGTCCTGCACCAGGTAGGTGAGCCGGGCCGCCTCGTGCTGCATGCGCCCGGCGAAGCGGGTGACGGCCTCGGGGTCGTCGGCCGCGTCCTGCACGGTCTCGGCCAGCAGGCTGAGCGCGCCGACCGGGGTCTTGAGCTCGTGGCTGACGTTCGCCACGAAGTCGCGGCGCACGGCCTCGACCCTGCGCCGCTCGGTCTGGTCCTCGGCCAGGACGAGCACCTGCCCGTGGGAGCCGAGCGGGGCCACGCGGACCGCGAAGTTGGTGTTCTCGTGCCCGAACTTGTGGGCGGCGACGTCGATCTCCGTCTCACGGATCTCGCCGTCGCGCCGTACCTGCCTCGCCAGCGCGAGCAGCTCCGCGGCCATCAGCCTGTCGCCTTTGACCAGTCCGAAAGCGCGCGCGGCCGAGCTCGCGCGAAGGACCCGGTCGTGCGCGTCCAGCACCACCGCGGACGAAGGCAGTACGGCAAGCACGGACGCTATGCCCTGCGGCAGCGCGCCGGCCTCGGTCTCGGCGGTCTCGCCGGAGCGGTTGGGCGCCTCGATCTGGTTACGGTAGAACAGCACCGCCAGGGCCCCCACCACGAAGCCGGCCAGGGCCGCGAAGCTCATGGCCATCTCACTCATGCTCTCGATGGTAGGCGGCGCTCGGCCGGTGACAGCCCTCTCACCTGGGGATGAATCCGCCTTTCCCGGAAAGTTCATCTCGGCGTCGGAGTTCGTTCATCGACCGGGCCATACGGTGACGGCATGCGCGACGCATACCATGAAGAACTCGATTCCCTCACTGACAAGCTGGTCGAGATGACCCGGCTGGTCCGCTCGGCCATCTCCCGGGCCACGACCGCACTGCTTGACTCCGATCTGCAGCTCGCCGAAAGCGTCATCTCCCGTGACGAGGAGGTGAATTCGCTCTTCGAAGAGATCGAGGCGTCCATCTTCGACCTGATGGCCAGGCAGCAACCGGTCGCGGTGGACCTGCGCAGGGTCGTCACGTCGCTGCGCATGGGCACCGACCTGGAGCGCATGGGCGACCTCGCGGTGCATGTCGCCAAGGTGGCCCGACTGCGCCACCCCGAGTCGGCCATCCCGGCGGAGATCCGCTCCACGATCCTGGAGATGGGTCAGATCGCCGAGAACCTGGTCACCAAGGCGGGCAGCTGCGTCGCGTCCCGGGACGTCGAGTCGGCCCTGGAGCTGGAGCAGGACGACGACGCCATGGACAAGCTGCACCGGCGGCTCTTCAAGATCATTCTTGCCAAGGACTGGGCGCACGGCGTCGAGCCGGCCATCGACATCACGCTGATCGGGCGCTACTACGAGCGGTACGCCGACCACGCGGTGCGCGTGGCCACGTCGGTCGTCTATCTGGTGACCGGCTCACGCCCCAGCTGACGGCTCCGCCCCGAGGCTTCGGCCTCGGGGCGCGAACCTTCTACCGGCCCTGGTTGGCGACGGCCTCGATGGCCGCCTTGGCCGCGTCGGGGTCGAGGTATTCGCCGCCCGCCCGCAGCGGCCGGAAGTCGGCGTCGAGCTCATAGCGCAGCGGGATCCCGGTGGGGATGTTGAGGCCCGCGATCTCTTCGTCGCCGACGCCGTCGAGGTGCTTGACCAGGGCGCGCAGCGAGTTGCCGTGAGCGGCCACGAGGACCGTGCGGTCCGCCGCGAGGTCGGGGACGATCTCGTCGTACCAGTAGGGCAGCATGCGGTCGACGACGTCCTTGAGGCACTCCGTGCGGGGCATCAGCTCGGAGGGCAGCAGGGCGTAGCGGCGCTCGCCCGCCTGGGAGTATTCGTCGTCGTCCGCGATCGGCGGCGGCGGGACGTCGTAGGAGCGCCGCCAGAGCATGAACTGCTCCTCGCCGAACTCCTCGCGGGTCTGCGCCTTGTTCTTGCCCTGGAGCGCGCCGTAGTGGCGCTCGTTGAGCCGCCAGCTGCGCTTGACCGGCAGCCAGAGCAGGTCGGCTTCGCCGAGCGCGAGCTGGGCCGTCTGGATGGCCCTGGTCATGAGGCTGGTGTGCACGACGTCGGGATAGACGCCGGCCTCGATCAGCAGCTTGCCGCCCCGGCGGGCCTCGTCCTCGCCCTTGGCCGACAGGCTGACGTCCACCCAGCCGGTGAACAGGCCTTTCGCGTTCCAGTCACTCTCGCCGTGCCGCAGCAGCACCAAAGTCGCCATGCGGCCAATCCTATGGTTTGCGGGCGACCCCGCAGAGAATGTACGGCGCCGCTCCGGGCGGGCGGACGGCTTTGGGGGTGTCCGGCCGCCACTCGGCCAGGTTGACGATGCCGGGCGGGACCAGGTCGAGGCCGTCGAAGAAGGTGCTGATCCGCGACGGGCGGCCGGTGGAGAGGTAGATCTCCGCCGCGGCGGGCTGGATGTCGCCGCACATGTGCGAAAGGACGAGGTGGCTGCCGGGGGCGAGAGGCGCCATGAGGTCGGAGATGACCGGCCGGGGGTCGCCGGAGGCGACGTGCACGATGGTCAGGAGCAGGACCGCGACGGGCCGGTCGAGGTCGAGGTGCTCCTGGACCCCGGGATGGCCGAGGATCTCCTTGGGGGCGCGCAGGTCGCCGTGCAGGACGTGGACACCGGGGGTGCCGGGCAGCAGGGCGCGGGCGTGCGAGACGGTCTCCGGGTCGTTGTCCACGTAGACCGTGCGGCTGCCGGGGGCCACCTCGTGGACGCTCCCCCTGGTCGGCAGGCCGGAGCCGATGTCGAGGAACTGGCCGATGCCGTGACCGGCCAGGAAGCGGACGGCGCGACCGAGGAAGGCGCGGTTCTCGCGGGCGCCGGTGCGGATGCCGGGCAGGATCTCCAGGGCGCGGTCGGCCGCCTCGCGGTCGACCGGGAAGTTGTCCGTGCCGCCGAGGAGGTAGTCGTACATCCGCGCGACGTTGGGCCTCGCGTGTTCCTGAGGCGCTAAGTTGCCTGGCTCGGTCACAGCCAACGATCTTAGCGACGCTCCGGGTCGGCGAACCGGGCGAACGCCTGCAGGTTCGCCAGCGACTCGCCCCGCTTGGCGCGCCACTCCCACTCGCGCCTGATGGAGGAGGCGAAGCCCAGCTCCAGGGCCCTGTCGAACCAGTCGTCCGCGTACGTCAGCACGCAGCCGAGCAGCCGGTCGACCTCGTCCTCGGTGACCGCGGTGAGCGGCGTCCTGCCGACGAGATAGACGTCGCCGACGGGATCGACCGAGAAGTGGACTCCGTACATGGCGCCGTTCTTGCCGAGCAGCCACTTGTAGAACTCGGCGTGGTTCTCGTCGGGCTGGCGGCAGAAGAAGGCCTCGACGTGCAGCACCCGGTCGCCGACGATCAGCCAGACCATGGTGGCGAGCTTGTGCTGTCCGGGCAGCTTGACCAGGAACGCTCCCGGCCGCGGCTCGTCATAGGTGACGTCCGCGGCCTTGAGCGCGGTTTCGACGACGTCGCGCATGCCTCACACCCTACGAGTTGACCGCTACGGGCTGCCTGTGCAGGTTCGCGATCGCTTCCGCGTAGACCTCCATCAGCCGGGAGGAGGTGGCCTGCCAGCCGAAGGCGGCGGCGTGCTCGCGGGCGCCGGCCGACAGGGTGGCGCGCCAGCGCGGCTCGGTGACGAAGCGGCGCAGCGCCTGGGCCCAGTCGTGCGGGTCGTGTCCGTCCACGAGCAGTCCGGACACCCCGTCGCGGACCGCGGTGCGCAGCCCGCCCACGGCGGCGGCCGCGACCGGGGTGCCGCAGGCCTGTGACTCTAAGGCCACCAGGCCGAACGATTCGCTGTGGGAGGGCACCACGGTCACGTCGGCCGCCCGATACCAATCGGCGAGCTCGTGCTGCGGAGCGGGCGGCACGAGCCGGACCACGTCGGCGATGCCGAGTTCGGCGGCCAGTTCGGTGAGGATGGAGGGCCTGGCGAGGCCGTTGCCCGAGGGGCCGCCCACGCAGGCGACCACGAGGCGGCCGCGGAGCGAGGGGTCCTCGATGAGCATCCGGGAGGCCGCGCGGAGCAGCACGTCGGGCGCCTTCAGCGGCTGGATCCTGCCGACGAACAGCAGCACGTGCGCGTCCTGGGGCAGGCCCAGGCGGCGCCTGGCCGCTCCCTGTGAGGCGGGCTGGAAGACGGTGAGATTGACGCCGGGGTTCACCACGGCGACGCGCTGTTCGGACGCGCCGTACAGGTCGATGAGTTCGCTCGCCTCGTCCGCGGTGTTGGCCACGAGCCGGTCGGCGATCTCCACGACCTGCTCCTCGCCGACCACGCGGGCCTGCGGCTCGGGCCTGTCGTCGCGGGCCAGCAGCCGGTTCTTCACCTTGGCCATGGTGTGCATGGTGTGCACCAGCGGCACGCCCCAGCGCTCCTTGGCCAGCCAGCCGACCTGGCCGGACAGCCAGTAGTGCGAGTGGATGACGTCGTAGCGGCCCGGCTCGTACATGGCCTCGGTGCGCAGCACCTCCGACAGGAACGCGCAGAGCTGGCCGGGCAGGGAGGCCCTGTCCATCTCCTCGTACGGTCCGGCGGTCAGGTGGCGGACCGTGACTCCGGGCTCGAGTTCGGCGACCGGTGGCAGGTCGCGGGCGGTGGCCCGGGTGAAGATCTCCACCTCCACACCGAGCTGGGCCAGCCGTCTGGCCGACTCCACGATGTACACGTTCATCCCGCCGGCGTCGCCCGTTCCGGGCTGGTCCAGGGGTGACGTGTGCATGCTGATGGTCGCGACCCGGTTGACCCGTCGACGCCTCACCCGACAACACCTCCGAACAAAGTTAACTAACTAGATCTTTGTGCCATTCCCGGCAGAGGGGCGCGGCGGGGTGCCGTCAGCACCGGCCTGGCAGGATATGGCCCATGAAGAGAACTGCTGTGGTCACGGGCGCGAGCAGCGGGATCGGCGAGGCGACGGCGAGGCGGCTGGCCGCCGAGGGTTACGACGTGGTGGCGGGAGCCAGGCGGCGCGAGCGGCTCGACAAGCTGGCCGCCGAGGTGCCGGGGATCAGGCCCGTCACGCTCGACGTGACCTCCCAGGAGTCCGTCGAGGCGCTGGCGGCTTCCCTGAGCCGGTGCGACGTGCTGGTCAACAACGCCGGCGGCGCGTTCGGCCTGGAATCGGTGGCCGAGGGCCGGCTGGACGACTGGCAGCGGATGTACGACACGAACGTGCTCGGCTCCCTGCGCATGACCCAGGCGCTGCTGCCCAGACTCGTCGAGTCCGGCGACGGCGTGCTGGTGATGCTGACCTCGACGGCCGGCCTGACCTCCTACGAGGGAGGCGGCGGCTACTGCGCCGCCAAGCACGCGCAGACCTCGATGACCGAGACCCTCCGGCTGGAGCTGGTGGGGCAGCCGGTGCGCATCGTGGAGATCGCGCCGGGCATGGTGCGCAGCGAGGGCTTCGCCGTCACCCGGTTCCGCGGCGACGAGGCCGCCGCCGCGCGGGTCTACGAGGGCGTGCCCGACCCGCTGTCCTCCGACGACGTGGCCGACGCCATCGCCTGGTGCGTCACCAGGCCCGCGCATGTCAACGTCGACCGCCTGGTCCTGCGCCCCCGCGCCCAGGCCGCCCAGCACAAGGTGCACCGCGTCAGTGGCTAGGCCGGTCGGCGCGATCACCCGGGGGACGACCGGCCACAACCGGCTGCGCCGCGCCGACCGGTGGATCGCCGCCGCGCACGGCCCGCTGCTGCGAGCCGCCGACCGGCCGCTGGTGGTGGACCTGGGCTACGGCGCCTCGCACGCCACGACGCTGGAGCTCTTCACCCGGCTGCGCGCGATCGCGCCCGGCGTCGAGGTCGTCGGC
Source organism: Nonomuraea sp. LPB2021202275-12-8 (assembly GCF_037044575.1). Taxonomy (NCBI): domain Bacteria; kingdom Bacillati; phylum Actinomycetota; class Actinomycetes; order Streptosporangiales; family Streptosporangiaceae; genus Nonomuraea; species Nonomuraea sp. LPB2021202275-12-8. The sequence goes on from NZ_JBAHWD010000010.1 coordinate 29,147, forward strand.
ATCGAGATCGACCCGGCCCGGGTCGCGCTGGCAAAGCCGTACGAGCGAGAGGGGCTGAGCTTCGCACTCGGCGGGTTCGAGCTGCCGGTCGCCCGCCCGCCGGCGCTCGTGCGCGCCTTCAACGTCCTGAGGCAGTACGGCGAGGCCGAGGCGTGGCACTACTGGGACGCGCTGCGGGCCAGGCTCGCGCCTGGCGGCGTGCTGGTGGAGGGCACCTGCTCCGAGACCGGGCACCGGGCGGTGTGGGTGGGGCTCGACGGCGACGGGCCGCGGACGCTGACCTTCTCGGCCCGCTTCGACGCCTTCGACCGGCCGTCCGACCTGGCCGACCGGCTGCCGAAGACGCTCATCCACCGCAACGTGCCCGGGGAGCGGATCCACGCGTTCCTGCGCGACTTCGACCACGCCTGGGCCGTCAGCGCGCCGTACGGGGCGCACGGGCTGCGCCAGCGCTGGCTCGCCGCGATCGGTGCGCTGAGCGCCTCCTGGCCGGTCACGCGCCGGCCGCCGCTCGGCGGCCGGCGCCGCTGGCGGCTGGGCGAGGTGACGCTCCCCTGGGCCGCCGTCGCGCCGGACTCCTGAGTCAGAGCGCGGCCTCGAACGCGGCGTAGGCGGGCGCGTCGAACAGCACGAAACGCACCTCGTCGACGGACGCGCCGACCGCGCGCACCGTCTGGATCGCGATGCGCGCGCCGTCGTCGACGGGCCAGCCGTAGATGCCGGTGGAGATCGCGGGAAAGGCCACGGTGGCCGCTCTCAGATGGCCGGCCACCCGCAGCGACTCCCGGTAGCAGGAGGCCAAGAGGTGCGACCTGTCCTCCGTGGTGGAGTGCACCGGCCCGACCGTGTGGATGACCCAGCGGGCCGGCAGCCTGCCCGCGGTGGTGGCGACCGCCTGGCCGGTGGGCAGGCCCTCGCCGTAGTGGGAGGCGCGCAGCCGCCTGCACTCCTGGAGGATCTCCGGGCCACCGCGGCGGTGGATGGCGCCGTCGACCCCGCCGCCGCCCATGAGAGAGGAGTTGGCGGCGTTGACGATCGCGTCGACCCGCTGCTCGGTTATATCGCCCTGGACCAGCGTGATGTTCATCTCATCAGAATCCCGGATGGCTGCTCGACACGTTGTAGTACTACGCTGAAGAGTGTGAAGGGTCTTGGCGAGCTTGAACGCAGCATCATGGACATCCTGTGGGCCGAGAGCGGCCCGCTGACCGCCCGCGAAGTCGGCAGGCTCATCGCCGACCGCGACCTTGCCCCGACCACGGTCATGACCGTGCTCGACCGTCTCACCCGCAAGGGCTTCCTCGACCGCACCCGTGACGGGCGCGCCTGGCGCTACGCTCCCGCCGAGACCCGCGACAGCTACATCGCTGAGCTTATGCTGGAGGCGCTGGGCATGACCGGCGACCGTTCGGCCGCCCTGACCCGTTTCGCCCAGACTGTTTCCGGGCCTGAGGCGGAGATCCTGCGCAGAGCCCTCACGGAGCTGGAGGAGGAGTGATCACGGCAGCGGTGCTGGCCGCGCTCGCCATGGCGTGCGCGATCGGCTCCTGGCGTCTCACTACCGCCCGGTGGACCTCGCGCGCGCCCCGGGTCGCCATCATCCTCTGGCAGTCGCTCGGCCTCGCCTGGGGCCTTGCCACCACCGGCGCCATGCTCGCCTTCGGCGTGCAGCCCTACGAGATAGGGGTGCTGCCCGGCCTGGTTGCCTTCGCCGTCGGCGAGGCGCCGCGTCAGGCGTGGGACCCGCTGCACGTCCTCGCGATGATCGCCGGCCTCACCGCGCTCGCCGTGCTCGTCGTCGTGCTGCTCGCCGCGGGGGTGCAGGCGCTGCGTGCCCGCAGGCGGCATCGCGTGCTGCTGACGCTGATCTCCCGCGACGACCCGGGCGTGCCGGGCGTGCGGGTGCTCGACCACCCGAGCGCCGCCGCCTATTGCGTGCCGGGACTGCGCTCCCAGGTGGTGGTCAGCGAGGGCGCGCTCAAGCTGCTGTCGCAGGACGAGATGACGGCGGTGCTCGCGCACGAGGCCGCGCATGTGCGCGAGCGCCACGACCTGGTGCTGCTGCCGTTCGCGGCGCTGCGCCGGGCCCTGCCCTGGTCCAAGGTGGTCTGCGAGGCGCAGGCGCAGGTGGAGCTGCTGGTGGAGATGGCGGCCGACGACCGGGCCCGCCGCTACTGCTCGCCGCGCCGGCTGGCCACCGCGCTGCTCAGGTTCGGCACCGCCGGTGCGATGCCGACGCCCAGCGGGATGCTGGGCGTGCACGCGCAGCACGTCATGGCCAGGGTCGACCGGCTGCTCAAGCCGGGCCCCGAGCTGCCCGTGAGCCTGCGTTACGGAGTGCTCGCCCTGTCCGTGTGCCTCGTCACATCCACGCCGTTCCTCTGGATGATCCAGCTCTAGCGCTTGCTGTAGTTAGCTTTGTGTTTGCAATTGCAAGCACGACAGGGCAGACTGAGGGCATGGCACTACCGAAGGTCGGCTCGATCGGCGAATACATCCGTGAGCAGCGTCAGCAGGCGAAGATCTCGCTTCGCCAGCTCTCGGCCGCGGCCGGGGTCTCCAACCCCTACCTCAGCCAGATCGAGCGCGGTCTGCGCAAGCCCAGCGCGGAGATCCTCAACCAGATCGCCAAGGGGCTGCGCATCTCCTCGCAGGCGCTCTATGTGCAGGCGGGGCTGATCGAGGACCGCGAGCCGCCCAGCGACGTGATCACCACGATCAGGGCCGACGCACATCTCACCGAGCGGCAACGCCAGGTGCTGATCGATATCTACGAGTCGTTCCGCAAGGAGAATCCCACCGGGGATGAGCAGACCTCCCAGAATGCCCAACCCCGGCGCGACTCCGAAACGGACGACGAGCAACCGCTGCCCCCGGAGCTTCTCGCCGCACTAGAGCCCTATGCGGCGAGCGCCGGCAACGGCACCGTCAACCCGGAAACCAAGGAAGGTTAACCCATGACGCTGGCCACCGAGGTCAAGAAGCTCACCGATACCAAGCCGTTCTACGCGGTCGCGGGTGTCGGCGACTACGCCGTGGAGAAGCTCCGCGAGCTTCCCGAGCAGCTGCAGAAGCTGCAGTCCCGGCGCACCGAGATCGCCAAGGACCTGCCGGAGAGGGCGCGCACGTACGCCGACAAGGCCGAGGGCTTCGCCAAGGAGCTCCCTGAGAAGGCGCGCACCTATGCCGACAAGGCCGAAGGCTTCGCCAAGGAGCTCCCTGAGAAGGCGCGCACCTACGCCGACGAGTTCACCCAGCGCGCCGTCGAAGCCTACGAGGACTTCGCCTCCAGGGGCCGCAAGGTCGTGAGCAAGACGACCGGCGAGGCCGCGCTGGAGCTGGAGGAGCTGTCGGAGGCCGCCGAGCCGCCCGTCGCCACCCCGGTCAGGAAGCCCCGCACCACCAAGGCCAAGGCCTGACGCACGCGACGGCCCGCCTCACCCGAGGCGGGCCTTTCGCCTGCGAGGGTCCCCGCCGGCGGGAGGCGCCCATTAGGCTGGGGCCCGACTCATCGCGGCATTGGGCGGAGCCAAACCTATGGAATACATCAATCTCGGGCTTAACTTTCTCTTCCTGCTGCTCTCCGTAATCATTCTCGGCATGTCCGGCTATGCGCTGGTGCACGCGCTCCGCGTGCCCACCAACGCGTTCGTGTCGGCGGGCAAATTGCAGAAGAACATCTGGCTGGTCATCCTCATCCTGGCGACGCTGTTCTCGGCCGCGGGCGCCTGGTCCTATCTGAACGCCTTCATGCTCTTCGGAGGCATGCAGTTCATCGGCATCGGCCTGGGCATCTTCTCGATCCTGGCCGTCATCGCCGCCACCGTCTACATCGTCGACGTCAAGCCTGCTGTCAAGGGCATGGGCGGCCGCGGCGGCAACAGCGGCCCCTACGGGCCCTGGTGACGTAGCCGGCTCAGCGCTCCGGCCAGCCATTTCCCCAGCAGGACGTGCCCGGCGTACGTCGGATGGACGCCGTCGGGCAGCACCGTCTCCGCCTCCGCTCCGGATTCCCAGCGTTCGCGCATCGGGTCGAGGAACGGCACCGCCTCGCGCCCGGCAACCTCGGCCAGGGCGTCGCGCACCCGGTAGGCCTTCGCCGGGGCGCGGTCCAGCCAGATGGGCCCCACCATGACGACCCTGGCCCGCGGCCACGTCGCCCTCGCCTCCTGAACGAGCTTGGCGGCCGCGCTCCGCACCTGCGGCGAGGACCAGCGGCAGTCGTTGTGCCCGCCGGAGATCACCAGCACGTCGGGCGCCGGGCGCCAGGCGAGCTCCGCCTCGAACGACTGCCGGAACGTACGGCCCACGCGCCCCTCGTTGAGGTATCCCGTGCCGCCCGCGCCCGCGACGACCGGCTGCCAGCCGAGCAGGCGGGCGGCCTCCGCCGCGTAGGTGCGCCAGCGCGGGACGGGACCGGACCCGACGGTGAAGCTGTCCCCGACGAACATCACCACCGGCGTGCCCTGCCGCGCCGGTGTGGTCTCGGGCGTCGCCGCTGCCGTACTGCAACCCGACGTAGTGCCGTAAATCGCCATCAAAGCAGCCGCCCGGGCGACTAATGGGCGATGCATAGGACCGCGCATTTACCACCTCGAAAGCTCTAGGCTGCCGGTATGACCACCGATCTCCACGGGCGCACGCAACGGCTTGAACTGTCCGACCAGAGCCTTCGCGACTTCGAAGCCGTCGTCCTCGAATCCACCCCTGAGGGGATCGTGGTGAACAGGTCGGCATTCTATCCAGGTGGCGGCGGCCAGCCGGCGGATCACGGAGTTCTCATCTGGCAAGGGGTGGAAACACGCATCGTCGGAGTGCGCAAAGGCGATGATCTCTACCTGATCCCGGCAGAAGGCGACCCGGTCCCGCCGGTGGGCACGGTGGTGCGGGCGGCCGTGGCCGACGAGCGCCGCTCGGCCCTCATGCGCACCCACTCCGGACTGCACGTGCTCTGCGGGGTCGTCTTCCGCGACTACGGCTGCCCGGTCACCGGGGGCAACATGGAGCCCCTGACCGCCCGGATGGACTTCAACCTGCCCGAGGTGCCGGCGGGCTTCAAGGAGGCGGTGGAGGCGGCCTGCAACGCCGAGATCCTCGCCGACCGGCGCATCGACGTGCGCGTCCTGCCGCGCGAGGAGGCGTTCGCCATCCCCGACATCATCCGCACCGCCACCAACCTGGTGCCGCCGGAGGTGCAGGACGTCCGGATCGTCGACATCACCGGCCTCGACACCCAGGCGGACGGCGGCACCCATGTCGGCTCCACCAAGCAGATCGGCCGCGTCAGGGTGACCAAGGTGGAGAGCAAGGGCCGCGGCTTCCGTCGCCTGCGCATCGCGATCTCCGACTGACCGCGCCTCTCAGAGGTCCTTGTACGAGCGCGCGCCCCGGCCCCGCAGCCAGGTGGCGACGGCGGCGAACCCGTGGCGCTCGGCCGCGTCCAGCGGCGTCAGGCGCTCCCAGGGCGGCAGCCAGTCCAGCGTGGCGCCCCGTTCCAGGAGCCGCTCGGCGACCTCGCGCCGCCCGCCGTGGCAGGCGTACCAGAAGGCCAGGTCGAGCTCGACCTGACCGGACACCGTGACCTGGTCCATGAGGCCGAGCGCGGCGGCGTGGCGAGGCTCGACGGCCGCGCCGCGCGCCACCAGCCGCCGCGCCGCGTTCCACTGGGCGAACGCCACGGCGTCCGCCAGCGCCGTCCCGCCCGCGATGACCGCTCCCGGCGCCTCGATGTCGGCGCCCGCGTCGAGCAGGGCGTCGAGGGCCTGGACGTCGTCAGTGCTCGCCGCCCAGTGCAGCGGCGTCTCGGCGTGCTCGCCGGCGAAGCGGGCGTCGACGTCGGCGCCCGCCCCGGCGAGCACGGCGATCGTCTCCGCGACGTTCGGGAAGTGCCCCGGCCAGGCGGTGGCCACGTGCAGCAGCGTACGGGCGCCGTCCACGCGGGCCGTGGCCAGCGACGGCTCCGACTCCAGCAGCCGCCGGAGTGCCGGCACGTCGCCCGCGCGGATCGCCTCGACCGCGCTTTTCTCCGCCATCGGTCCCTCCTCGGCCGGTTCCCCGCATCATCGCCGGTGGCATGGGCGTAGTCCATCGAACCGAGAGGTGTCGGGGGAAACCGCTACGATTTGCGGCCATGACGGGTTTCAGGCACATGCTGGCCGCACTGGGAGCCACTGCTCTGGCGCTGGCCGCCGCTCCCGCCATGGCCGAGGCAGGGATGACCGATGAGGTCACGATGACCCTCGGCAAGGGCGGCACCCTGCACGTGGTCGAGAAGATCAGCGGCTTCGAGGGCGAGCTCAAGCGGACGTTCCTGACCAGGACCCGTTACGACGACGCCAGCGACCGGCTCTACGAGATCTCCGGCGTCAAGGGCGGCAAGCTCGCCGACGACGTGCTCACCGTGACCGCGCCCGCCACCGTCGAGTACGACGTCAAGGGCGCGGTGACCGCGACGGCCGGCATCGAGGAGCTGCGCTGGTTCGCGGTCAACGGCTGGGACACCCCCGTCGCCAAGGCCACGGTGAAGGTCAGCGGCCCCGGCCAGGTGCAGAACCTGTCGTGCTTCGCCGGTGAGCTGACCTCGGCCATCGGCTGCACCTCGGCCTCCATGGACCACACCGCCACCCGGGCCGACTTCGAGCAGACCGGTCTGGCTGCCGGCCAGGCGCTCACCGTGGTCGTGGGCTTCCCTCAGGGGACCAGCGGCGGAAAGCCGATCATCGAGAAGCGCTTCTCCCTGGCCAACGCCTTCGCACTCAGCCCGGTCACCGGCGGCGCGCTGGCCGGCCTGCTGGTGCTGCTCCTCGGCGGCCTCGGGCTGCTGTATTGGACGCGCGGCCGGGACGCGCGGATCGCCGACCACGAGAAGGGCGCGGTCGACCCCGTGCAGAACGGGCACTTCTCACCACCGGACGGGGTCCGGCCCGGCCAGATCGGCACGCTGGTGGACGAGCAGGCCGACGTGGTCGACGTGACTGCCACCATCGTGGATCTCGCCGTCCGCGGCTACCTGCGCATCGACGAACAGCCGAGGCAGACCTACGACGCGCCGGACTGGATGCTCGTCAAGCTGCCGAACGCGCCCGCCGACACGCTGCTCCCCTACGAGCGGGCGCTCCACGACGCGATCTTCGACAGGCGCGACGCGGTGCTGCTGTCGCACCTGTCCGGCTCGTTCGCCGCCCATCTCGGCAAGGTCCGCGACGCGCTGTACGCCGACGTGGTCTCGCAGGGCTGGTTCGCCCGCCGCCCCGACGCGGAGCGGACCCGCTGGACCACGATCGGCGTCGTCCTCATCGGCGTGGGCGTGCTCGCCACCGTGGCGCTGGCCTGGTTCACCACCTACGGGCTGCTCGGGCTCGCGCTGATCATCGCGGGCGGCGCGCTGGCCGTGGGCGGCCAGTACATGCCCGCCAAGACCGCCAAGGGGTCGGCCGCGCTGGCGCACACGCTCGGCTTCCGCGAATACCTCTTCTCCGGCGACCTGGGTGAGGTGCCGGAGAAGCATCGGGTCGAGCTGTTCTCCCGCTATCTCCCGTACGCCGTGATCTTCGACGGGGTGGAGCACTGGTCGCGGGTCGTCGCCTCGGTCACCGGCAACGGCTCCCCCTCCGACAACCTCTACTGGTATCACGGGCCGGCCGAATGGGACCTGTCCAAGTTCGCCGGCTCGATGCGCACCTTCACCACGACGACCTCGGGCGCGATCTCGGCGACCCGCCAGTTCCGCACCCTGTAGCGGGCCTCAGGGCAGGCGGACGCGCAGCTCGCCGACCGGGCTGCCGCCGCCCAGCACGGGCTGGGCGGCCAGCGCGTCCAGCTCGGGCGAGGTCAGCCCGACCGAGCGCAGGGCCGCCACCGTGAGCGGGGTACGGCCCCGCCCGGAGCCGTCCTCGACCTTGACCGCTCCGGCGCGCCCGTCCTCGAACGCGAACGCCTGGAAGCCCTCCGCCCCCGCCTTGACCATCAGGCCGGGCAGGGCGCGCATGAGGGCCGCCTCGGGCCGGTGGGTGCCGGACGTCCACCCGGGGTGGGCGCGCATCGCGTCGAAGACGGCCCGCTCCCGGCTGTCCGCGCCGGCCAGCGCGAGCGCGCGGAACGCCCTGGCCACTCCCAGCATCGAGACGAAGAACAGCGGCGCCCCGCACCCGTCCACCCCGGAGGCCGCGACCCGCTCACCCGTCAGCTCCTCGACGGTGGCGCGGATCGCGCGTTGCAGCGGATGCGGCGGTCGCAGGTAGGTCTCCAGCGGCCAGCCGTTCAGCGCGCAGGTCGCCAGCATGGCGGCGTGCTTGCCGGAGCAGTTCATGAAGACGCGGCCACGCTCGGTGACCTGCCTGTCCTCGGGATAGTCCTCCGGGCACAGCAGGGCCGACTCCTCCAGCCCCGCTCCCGCGAGGATCTTCCTGACGCCGTCGACGTGAAAGGGCTCGCCTGAATGGGAGGCGCAGGCCAGGGCGAGCAGCTCACCGCTCAGGCCCAGCCCGCCGCGCAGCATGCCGAGCGCCTGCAGCGGCTTCATCGACGAGCGCGGCGAGGCCGGCACGTGCACCGCGCCGTGCGCCGCGACGGGGCTGCCGGCCGCGTCCAGGGTCAGCATGCGCGCCTGGTGCCTGGACTCCACGAAGCCGGACCGGACAACCTCTACCATCAACGACATTTCCCACCTCTTTCGCCCTGAGTCTACGGAGCCTTCCGTCTGGGCCAGAATGGGATCCCATGCGAGCAGTGGTGCAGCGGGTGACCTCCGCGTCGGTGACGGTGGACGGGCAGACGATCGGCGCGATCGACGAGCCGGGCCTGCTGGTGCTCGTCGGCGTCACCCATGGCGACACCCGCGCGCAGGCGGCCAGGCTCGCCGCCAAGCTGTGGGGGCTGCGCATCCTGCACGGCGAGAAGTCCTGCTCCGACATCGCGGCGCCGCTGCTGGTGATCAGCCAGTTCACCCTCTACGGCGACGCCCGCAAGGGCAGGCGGCCCACCTGGCAGGCCGCCGCCCCTGGGCCCGTCGCCGAGCCTCTCGTGGACGCGGTGGCCGAGGAGCTGCGGGGGCTCGGCGCGCACGTGGAGACCGGCAGTTTCGGCGCCGACATGCGGGTCAGCCTCGTCAACGACGGCCCGATCACCCTCGTCCTGGACGTCTAGCGGATGCGGCGGCGCAGGCTCGGGTCGATGGTGACGTTGCGGCCCGCGTCCGGCGGCACGATGACCTCCTGCGCGGCGGCGACGCCTCCGGCGAGCAGCGTCGCGTCCACCGGGACCGTGCGCTTGACCACGGCCAGGGCGATCGGCCCGAGCTCGTGGTGGCGGGCGGCGGACCCCACCGTGCCGATCTCCTGACTCTCGAAGATCACCGGCGCTCCGTGCGCGGGCAGCGAGTCGACGCTGCCGTCCAGGTGCAGGAAGACCAGGCGGCGCGGCGGGTGGCCGAGATTGTGCACCCTCGCGACGGTCTCCTGACCGCGGTAGCAGCCCTTGGTCAGGTGCACGGCCGAGCCGATCCAGCCCACCTCGTGCGGGATCGTCTTGTGGTCGGTGTCGAAGCCCAGCCGCGGCCGGTGCTCCTCGATCCGCAGCGCCTCGTAGGCCCAGAGCCCCGCCAGCGGCCTGCCCAGATGGTCGGCCAGCTCGGCACGCGGCACCAGGAAGTCCTCCGTCGCCGAGGAGAGCACCGCCAGGTCGTCGGCCAGGGACACCTCCACGCGGAGCATGAACCGCATCCGGTCGAGATAGTCGATCAGCGCGGCCGAGGTGCCCGGCTCCACGTGGGCGAGCACGGCCTCGCCGTCGTCCACCAGGGTCAGGTGGTGCTCCACGCGGCCCTGCAGGTCGAGCAGCAGCGTCTGGGTCCACGCGCCGGCGGCCAGGGTGTCGAGTTTCTGCGACGTCAGGTCGTTGAGCCATTTCAGCCGGTCCGCCCCCGCGATGCGGACCACCTCACGGTTGCTGCGGTCGACGACCGCCTCACCCTTGACGAGGGCGCGCTGCTCGGCGAACAGGTCGCCGTAGTGCGCCGCGACGTCGGCGTCGGGACCGTCGGCCGGGACGGCGCCGGGCAGATCGAGCAGAGGGCTACGCATGACTCCAGGCTATCGGCAGTTGCGACAGCGTCCGAAGACGGTCAGGTGCCGCACGTCGGCCTCGAACCCCAGCTCGTCGTCCAGCCCTCTGACCAGGCCCTCGGCCAGCTCCGGACGCACCTCGCCCACCTCGCCGCAGCCGCGGCACACCAGGTGCACGTGATCGGCCTCGGCCGCCAGATGGTAGGTGGGAGCGCCGTGGCCGAGATGGGTGTGGGTCACCATGCCGAGCTCTTCGAGCAGCTCCAGGGTGCGGTAGACGGTCGAGATGTTCACTCCGCGAGCGGTCTGGCGGACCTTGACGCAGATCTCCTCCGGAGTCCCGTGCTCAAGCTCCTTGACCGCCTCCAGCACGAGCTGCCGCTGTGGAGTCACCCGATAGCCCTTGGCGCGAAGCTCCTCATGCCACTGCGTCTCCGTCATGCCCCGAGTCTACGGCCGCCGGTTATTCGCTTGCCTCGCTCGCGCGGGACCACATAGCTTCATGGGTACGCGGAAAGGAGGTGGTCCAAACAATGGTGATTCATAGTTGGACTAGCGAGGTGGTTGTCCGCTAACGACGCGGACTTGTTGTCTCGGGTCGTTCGCGAGTACGAGGCAACCACCGGGGCCCCTGGCAGCCGGAGGGCGGGAGTCGATCCCGACCTTGGTCCATCCGGCCCGTCTGCTCGGCAGGCGGAGCGCCGCCTGGGGCCCTTCTTCATTTCTCAGTGCTCTCCCCGGGCGGGGATGCCGAGCTCCTGACAGGCGTCGCGATAGAGGCGGACCACCGCCATGCGCACCTGCGCGCGCTCGGTCAGCGTCTCCCCCCACGCCACCCTGACCCGCTCGCCGCCGTCGACGGTGAACTCGATGGCCTCGCCGTCGACTCCGCTCGTCACCGCCGCCGTCGCGTCAGGCCTGCCGCCGAGACCCCGCACGATGATCAGCGCGTCGCCGGCGTGGTCGTCGTTCATGTGGCGCTTGATCGCCTCAACCGCGTCAGCGGTGAACGGTGAGCTCATGCCTGCTCAACCAACCTTCTTCAGCTCTGCCGACATGTGCGACGTCAGCGGCTGCCCGACGGCGGCCATGTCGTACGCCCACATCAGATTTCCCTTGACCAGGCCGTACAGACGGCGTCCCGCCGTGTACTCCTTGGCCGTCGCGGTGCGCGCCACCACATCGGTCTGCAGCTCGATCTTGTGGAAGACGACCTCGCCGACGTAGATCTCCACGACCCCGGTCGGATGCGCCATCACCACCTCGAGCTGCCGGTCGGGCTGCGTCCGCCAGTAGCCCGACTCGGTCGCCAGCGGCTTGACCCGGTTACCGTCCTGGTCGAGCAGCCACGTACGGCTCACGTAGCTGAGAAACGGCTTGCCGTTGTGCCCGAACTCGATCTCCTGACCGAAGTTGAAGCTCTCGATCGTCGGGTAGCCCCCGACGCCCGCCCCCTCCCACCGGCCCAGCAGGAAGGCGATCGGCTCCAGGTCGGGGTGCAGCGGCTCCTCATGTTCTACTCCCATGGCCCCAACCCTATTGAGTCCCCGGCGCGCCGACCTCCCCCGCAGCGCCGGGTGTCCGGAGGGCTAGGGTGACGGACATGGCACGATCATTGGTGATCAAAGTGACAGCAGGCGCCGACGCCCCCGAGCGCTGCAACCAGGCGTTCACGGTGGCGGCCGCAGCGCTGGCGAGCGGCGTCCCCGTGTCCCTCTGGCTGACCGGCGAGGCCTCCTGGTTCGCCCTGCCGGGCCGGGCCAAGGAGTTCACCCTCCCGCACGCCGTCGCGCTGCCGGACCTCCTGGACGCCGTCCTCGCGGGCGGCCAGGTGACCCTGTGCACCCAGTGCGCGGCCCGCCGCGACATCACCGTCGACGACGTCATCGACGGCATCCGCATCGCCGGGGCCCCCACGTTCGTCGAGGAGGCCGTCGCGGAGGGCGCCCAGGCGCTGGTGTACTGACCCGCCTCAGCCCCGGGCGGCACGCGGAGTCACTGGGACAGCACGGTGCTCAGGCGCTCCTGGCGGAGTTGCTCGTAGCGGGTGTCGTCCAGAGGGGCGAGGGGGCCGGCGCGCCAGGAGAGCAGCAGGTCGGCCAGGGCCGGGTTGCGGGCCAGGGCGGGACCGTGGAGGTAGGTGCCGACGACGTGGCCCGCGTAGCAGCCTTCGAAGCCGTTGCCGTTGCCGACACCCTTGATGGTCTTGGACAGGGGCTGGACGCCGGGGCCGAGGCTGGTGACGCCCATGTGGTTCTCGAAGCCGGTCAGGGTGGGGAGGCCGAGGGCGGCGTCCACCTCCGCGACCAGCTCGCCGACGGCGCGGGCGGGGCCGCGGGTGCTGGCTATGTCGAGCAGGCCGATGCCGTCGACCGGCTGCCCCTCCTCCCCGCCGAAGGTGCTGCCCATGATCTGGTAGCCGGCGCACACCGCCAGCATGGCGGCGCCGCGGGCGATGGCGCGGTGGATGCCGCCGTCGCGGCGCAGGCGCTCGGCCGCGAGGATCTGGGGGCGGTCTTCGCCGCCGCCGATGAGGTAGATGTCACCCGTTTCCGGCACCGGGTCGGCGGAGCGGACGTGAATGGTCTCGGTCTCGATGCCCCGGCGCTGCGCGCGGTGCTCCAGGACGAGCACGTTGCCCTGGTCACCGTAGGTGCTCAGCAGGTCGGGATAGATCCAGACAATGCGCAGGGCGCTGTCAGACGGCACGACCGAACTCCGATCGGATCTGCTGGAAGGCGGTGTAGTTGGCGATCACGTCGACGCGGCCGGGCGGCTGCATGGCCAGGGCCTCCGAGAAGGAGGCGCAGACCGCGAACGGCACGTCGGCCACTTCGAGCCGGAGCGCCAGGTCGAGCCGGCGCTCGCCGGTGATGAAAACCGGGCGGCCGCGCAGGATCCGGTAGTCGACGTCCCACAGCCAGGAGGTGTCGCGCCCGTCGGGGCCCTGGGCGTTGACCGACAGGATGATCGGCAGGTTGGGGTCGCTGACGTCGAACGCCTCCAGCCAGCCCGCCGGGTTCTTCGCCAGCAGCAGCCGCGCCTGGCGGCCGTCACGCTCGACCGTGGTGTAGCGGCCGGCGACCGAGGTGACCTCGCGCAGGGCGGGCAGCGCCTGCGCCACCGGCATGCCGAACGCCTCGGCGACCGCCAGCGCCATCGCGGCGTTGGAGCGGTTGGCCAGGCCGGGGAGCTGGATGTCGAGCAGCCAGCGCTCGCCGCGCGGGTCGATGACCGCGTCGTCGTCGAGGACCCACTGCGGCTCCGGCCGGTGGAAGGTGCACTCGCGGCAGGCCCAGTCGATGCCCTTGCGCTCGAGCGGGCCGCCGCACTCGGGGCAGCTCCAGGAGTCTTCCTTCCAGCGCTGCCCGCCGGCGACCCAGGTGACCTTGGCCGCGGTGGAGGCGCCCCAGGTGACGAGCGGGTCGTCGCAGTTGGCGATGACGTGGGTGGGCTTGCCCGACAGGGCCTTGCGCCACTTCTGCGCCAGGAGCCAGATCTCGGCCGCGCGGTCCATCTGGTCGCGGCTGAGGTTCATCAGGCAGACGACGCTCGCGCCGGTGGTGTCGAGGACCTCGGGCAGGTATTTCTCGTCGACCTCCAGCACACCGTAGGGGGCGCCCTTGTGCTGGGACAGCGCGGAGACGTGGCCCGCGGGCATGTTGGCGCCGAACGCGTTGGTGGCCACCTGCCCCAACTGCAGCAGCGCCGAGGTGATGAGCCGCGTCGTGGTGGTCTTGCCATTGGTCGCGCTGACCAGGGCCAGCTTGCGATCGCGGGCGAGCTGGCGCAGCAGGTCCGGCTCGAGCATCAGGCCGACCCGCCCGCCGATCACCGAGCCGTCGCCGCGCCCGGTCATCCTGGACAGCGTCGCGGCACTGCGGCCCAGGGCGCTCGCGAGCTGAGCCCGCAGTGGAAGCTGGGTCATGTAGAGGGATCCTAGTCGGCATTGGGGACGCGGCACCTCCTACTCGCTGTCGGCGCTCAGCCGGATTCGGCGAAGGCGAGCTCCGGGGTACCGCCGTGCTCGAACGGGAGCACGAACCTGCGCGGCCACGACAGGACCCCCTCCAGCCATCCCGCCCCCATCGTCTGACCGACGTGGCGGAGCCTGGCGGGCGCCTCGATCCCGACGGCGACCGAGGTGATGTCCCGCTGGACGCCCTCGTTCTCGTCGTCGCCGAGGATGACCCGCCACGCCAGGGCCCTGTTGTGGTCCACCTCCATCGACAGCGGGTGGTGGCGCAGCGCCTTGGCGCGGTGGCCGAGCAGCTCGGCGTGGACGAGGTCGGTGGAGCCGTTGCCGTTGGGCTGCTGGCGGAACAGCGAGTACTCCATCGGGGGCGCCGGGCTGCGCAGGTCGGGCGCCGGCCTGCCGTACGGGAAGAGCCTGTCGACCTCGTGCAGCCAGCGCACCTGCGGGATGACCCAGGAGGCGCCGGGGCGCTCGCCGCCGTTCTCCAGCGTGCCGAGCAGCCGCGAGGCCGTCTCCGCGGCCTTCTCGGTGAGCAGCGCCGGGTCGAACCAGCTGCGCAGCGACCAGGCGCGCCGCTGCACCGCGCGTTCGACGAGGGTGGCGAGCAGGCACTCCCTGCGCCGCGCCGGCAGGTCGGCCCAGGCGGCCGACAGGGAGCGCGGCACGCCGGGCAGCGGCCGGTTGCTGACGAAGGCGAGCACGACCGTGTCGCACCAGATGCGCAGCCAGGCCCAGTCGGGCGCGTCGGCCAGCACGTCGGCCTCGCGCAGCTCGACCAGCGTGCACGCCTGCCCAGTGCGGCACTGGGCGCCGCAGGCCGCCGATCTGCGGCCGCGGATCGGCGGCGGCGGGCTGGTCAGCAGCTTCTCGCGGGACTCGCCGAGCGGCACGCGGACGCGCAGCGGCCGGTCCATCCCGTCGGCGAACACCGCGGCGTCGCCCGGCGGCAGCGAGACGACGTGCCGGGACTGCTCCTCGCTGAGGTTCATCGCCGCGCCGACGAGTTGCCTGTCGTCCTCGGCGGGCAGGCGGTGCACGACCTTGAGCGCGGTGTTCTTGACCACGTCGGAGACGAGTTTGGTGGGGATCTGCTCCGCCACCACGATGCCCTCGCCGTATGCCCTGATCTCGGCGAGCATGCCCGCGAGCAGCTCGACCGCGTGCGTGGCAGCCCGCCCGGCGCCGCGGTCGCGCAGCAGCCGGTGGGCCTCCTCGATGACGATGACGTGCCGCAGGTCGGTGGACTTCTCCTGCCTGGCCCGCATCCGGAGGTGCTCCACGATCCTGATGATCAGGGTGCCCATGAGGAACGCCTTGTCCTCGTCGTTGGCCACGTCCTCGATCGCCAGCACCACGTTGCGGCGCAGCAGCCCGCCGATGTCGGCGGGGTGGCCGCCCTCGAAGAAGCGGCCGGCCGAGCCGACCCGCAGCGAGCGCAGCCGCAGCGAGATGAAGCCCTCGACGTCGGCCTGGACCTCGCGCCCGTAGCCGATCTCCTTGATCACGTCCATGGCGTGCTGCTGGAGCTGCTCCAGGGTCGGCACGCTGGGCGGCACCTTGGAGCCGGGCACCGCGCCGCCGGTGACCACGTCCCAGCCGGTGGCCTCGTAGACGCGCTGCAGCGCCAGCGACATGATCTGCGGGAACGGCTCCTCGGCGTCGAAGGCCGCCATGAACAGCGCCCGCACCATGTCGATGTGCGCCTGGACCGGGTAGCCGGGCTCGGGTTCCAGCGGGTTCACGCTGAACGGCACGCCGCCGGGCGCCGACGGGTTGATCACGGTGACCGGCGCCAGCGACTCGATGCGCCCGGCCATGGCGGCGTATTCGGACTTGGCGGCCTCGATGGCCAGCCAGGGGATGTTCGCCCGGCTGAGCTGCTCCAGCAGGTGTCTGACGGTCTGGGACTTGCCCGAGCCGGTGGCGCCGGTGACGAAGGCGTGCCGGTTGAGCGTGGCCAGCGGCACCCGGAACGAGCCGACGCCGCGGTCCTGCCCGTCGAGGATCTGGCCGAGCTCCAGCTCGCCCTCCTCGGCCTCGGAGGTCACGTCGAAGAACCCGGAGTCGAGCACCCGCACGCCCGGCACCTCGCGGCGGGGCAGCCCGGCCAGGGCGGCCAGTGCCCCGGCCGTCGCGGCGAACGGGGCGGCGGCGCCGTCGGCCGGATCCTGCATGGTGATGGCCAGCGCCTCCGACAGGGCGTAGACGGACCCCTGGGCGCTGCGCAGCCGGTAGGGGTGGTGGCTCATCTCCACCGACCCGACCAGGACGGGGGCGATCTGGCGCAGTTCGTCGGCGGTCGCGCCGCCGGCCAGCACGCGTACGTTCCACAGGCCCGCCTCGCGGAATGCGTCGAGCTCCTGCATGCGGCGTTCGGCCCGCTCGGCGTCGAACCTGGACCGCTCGGAGGCGTCGCCGTACTGCCTGAGCACGTTGAGCTGGGTGCGCAGGTGGGCCACCTCGGCGTCCAGCAGGTCGGTCGGCTCGGCCACGACCAGCCAGGCGAACGGCCTGGACATCAGCGTGACCAGCGTCGACTCGAACAGCGTGGGCCGCTTGAGCTCGTCCGGGTCCGTCCCCGCGTACTCGCGCCGGCTGCCGAGCGGCGGCGCCTGGCGGCCCGGGCACGGCGTCCACACCAGGTCGGCCAGGTCGGCGAGGTAGCCCTCGTCGAGTTCGACGCCGCGCGCGCCGCCCGGGAAGAGCAGCGGCTGCGGGCCACCCGGCCGGTCCGGCGTGTCGGGTGCCCGACGCGGCTGGCGTGGCGGCGACAGCGGCCCCGCGTTGGTGATCAGTTCGAGCGGCGCGCCGGAGCCTCGGGACAGCCAGCCGATGACGAATGGCCGGTCGCGCTGCGCCGCCGACAGAACGGCGGGCAGCACGGTGACGAAATCCCACTCCGCTGACGAGCTACGCGAGGGTGCGGCGATCGACTGGATTCGGTACCAGGGCCCGCTCAGCGACACACTCGGCTGCATTTCATCCCCCCACAGACGGTTGTTAGTAAAACTCCGCCGCCCGCCAGCACATCACCTCGACATTGACCATTTCATCGACTGTCATTGCCTGTCCTTGCGCCAGTCCAGGCGTGGCGGTGGTGGCCCGAGGTTGGGCGGGGGCTCGCCGTCGCCGTTGCCGTCACCGTTGCCGTCGCCGTTGCCGTTGCCGCGCTCGACGGCGATGACGGCCTCACGGACGTCCTCCAGCTCGCCGAGCGTGGTCTTGGGGAAGGTGAGGATGGCGGGGTTCGCGTCGGCCAGGCGGACCCGCCTGCCCTGCGCGGTGGCGTCCGTGACGATCACGGACGTGGTGGGCAGCAGCTGGAGCTGGTGCGGCTCGACGAGGAACTCCCGCGAGCGCTGCAGCACCCGCTCCTTCTCGGAGATCTTGTCCGCGGTCCTGCCCCACTCGGTCGACTCGGTGATGTCCTCGGCGAGGTCGGTGGGGCTCTCGGCGCGTTGCTGGTCGGAGTCGTCGAGCTGCTCGATGGTGGAGGTGTAGCCGCCGTCGAGGCCGGGCAGCGACTCGCTGATCGTCTCGGTGAGCTGGGCGAGCTCCAGCCGGTGCTCGGTGCCGACGTGCTCGCTGGCGACCCTGGCGTCCTCTGCGTTGCCCAGGCGCATGAAGGCGACCGCGGCGTGGCCCCTGCCGAGCCGCTCGCGAACGGTCGGGGTGAGTGCCCGGTAGGTGAGCACCAGGCCGGTCCTGGAGGTCTCGCAGGCGTCCATCAGCCGGTCGAGCACGTCGCCGCGGAGCTTGTCCGCGCCCGCCACGATGATCGTGTGGTACCAGGGCCTGTCGGAGGCGGCCGACTGGCGCAGGATGTGGGTCAGCGCGGTCGCGACGTACGTGCCGAGCACCCGGTTGCCGAACACGCCCGCCTGCCGGTCCATGCTGACGACCCTGAGCCTGGCGGGCGGCAGGCGGACGGCCTGGGTTCCGAGGGTCTCCAGCTTGCGCAACTGCGACTCCAGCGCCCAGGCCCGCTCGATCACCACGCGGTCGCTCACCCCGCGCCCGAACAGGGTGCCGATCCGCTCCAGCTGGGTCGCGGTGATCAGGCCGAACCGCAGGTCCTCGCGCGGGTCGCCGACCTGGGCCAGTGCCCGGAGCGCGGCGGTGACCTGGCTGATCGTGGCGTTCTCGCCGAGCACCTCCAGCACCCGCTCCAGGATCGCGTTGTCGAAGCTGAGGTCGCGGGTGCTGCGGTGCTCCTCGCTCACGCTGACCACGTGCGCGAGCACGTCGGCGAACGCCTCGGGCTTGAGCGTGGCGCCCAAGTCGAGCCTGGGCAGGTCGACCGGCAGCACCCACACCAGCGGGTCGTCGCCGCCCTTGCGGGCCAGCTCGATCAGGTCCTTGGCGATCGCGCCCTCCGACAGGTCGAGCACGGTCAGGTGGCCGCCGCTGTAGAGGCGGGTGGCGCCGAGCAGCGTGATCAGCGCCGACCAGCCGGGCAGCGTGCCGCCCGCCACGTCGATGCGGTCGATCTCGTCGGGCACCGCGACGGCGTACCAGGTGAGCTGGCGGTCGTGGCGCTCCTTGACCTCCTGCCACTCCCGGTAGCGCTGGGCGTGCTCCTCCTGAGCGCGGAACAGCTCCTTGTCACGTTCCTGACGCTGCCGGTCGTGCCTCACCTGCTGCTCGTAGACCCGGTACTTCACCGCCCTGTCGCCCTGCACCAGCGCGTAGCTGCAGATGCCGGCCACGCCGCCGGCCGCCACGAGGCCGATGAGCGCGAAGGACCAGCCGAGGTAGCCCGTGACGGCCAGCGTGAGAATGAGCAGGGTGAGCAGGAGCATGAACATCCGCACCAGCCGCACCGGCCGGTTGAGCATGTCCTCCTGCATGCGCTCGCGGCGCAGCAACTGGGCCCGCTCCTCGGCGGCGTCGTCGACCCCGGCGGCCCCTTTGGTGGCTTCGGGCTCCTCGACGGGTGACGGCCGCCTGGGTGGCGGCCCCGGGTCGGGGTGCAGCAGGATGTACTGCCAGCCCAGGTAGATGCGGTCCGCCTGCAACTGCGCGTGATCGGGATGCACGTCCGCCACGTGACCCCCTCCGGCTGCGCTGTGTCCTCAGTAGGGGCGGTGTCCCTCCGCTCCGTGACAGCGTATGAGCTACAACCCCTGCTGCGGCAGGGTTCTCGGCAATTCGACCAGCACAATGGGCGGATTGGGGTGGGTGGGACAAGCGTGACCTATTACCATCCTTACCCATGACGGAACCCTCCGGCGGCAGCGACAAGGCCAAACGCCCCGTAGCGGTGCCCGTGATCGGCCTGGTGGCGCTGACCGCCATCGGCATCACCGTCCTTCTGGGCGGCCTCGACGAGCGTCCCGACTCCCCGCCGCCCCAGCTCAAGCCGGGCGACAGCCTGGACCAGGGGCAGTTCGAGACGCAGTTCGTCGAGTCGAAGCTGACGGTCGAGCGGGCCAAGAGCCCGTTCACCGACGACAAGCGCTTCGTGGACGTGGTCTTCAAGGTGACGAACAAGACCGACGAGACCATCAGCGTGGGCAGCCTGCCGTACGACAAGAGCCGCGGCTACAGCTTCGGCGGCTCGCTGTTGAAGATGGACCCCCCGATCAAGTCCAAGTACGGTCCCCGGATGTTCGTCGACTCCAAGGGGGTCGAATCCGTCCAGCTGCACCCCGCCGTGCCCGCCACCGTGATCGCCCGCTTCGAGCTCGAAGGCGCGGCGCGGCCTCCGGAGCAGGTGACGTTCGACGTGGGCGTGTACGAGAAGGCGGAGAACCCGCTGACCGGCGAGTCCCTGTGGCTGCTGCCCACAGAGGGCGGCTTCCTCGGCAAGGCGGAGACGAAGGAAGTGGCCGCCAAGGTCACCCTGCCCGTCAAGCCGGAGGGGGCGTGATGACCGCCACCGATCGACGTCCCGCCGCGCCACGCCGCGTGCGCCGGCAGCCGCCGCGCCGGCGGGCGGGCAGGGCCGTGCTGGGTGTCCTGACCGGTCTGGTCCTGGCCGCCGGCGCGGTGGCCGTCCAGTCGCTGGAACTGACCCAGGAGGGCAAGGACGCGCCGCTCACCTTCCTGGGCGCCAAGGGTGAGGCGGTCGACGCGGGCCGCTTCTCCGTGCGGGTGCTCAAGGTGTCCTCGGCCAAGGCGGTCAAGGGCCAGGGCGGGGACGTGCCGGCAGAGCAGCTGTTCCTGGTGGTCGAGGCGGAGGCGACGGTGAGCAAGGAGCCGGTGCACCTGGCGCCGCCCACACTGCTGACCGCCGACGGCAAGAAGTTCGTCGCCACCGACAAAGTGGACAAGTCGCTGACGCTCGCCAACCCGTGGATCCAGCCCGGCTGGTGGTCCCGCGGCAAGTTCGTGTTCGAGGTGCCGTCCTCGGCGCTGCCCGGCGCGCAGGCCGTGTTCCAGTTGCCGGTCAGCGGCCTCTACAGCGAGCCTCTGCCGCCGGAGGCGCAGATCGACCTGGGCATCGACGAGGCGGCCGGCAAGCAGCTCGCGTCCACCCCTGCGGACGTCGTCGACCTGGCCGAAGAGAAGTAGGCATGAGCACCAACGACCCGAGCCGCGACTGGTTCGC
This sequence comes from Nonomuraea sp. LPB2021202275-12-8, assembly GCF_037044575.1. NCBI lineage: Bacteria > Bacillati > Actinomycetota > Actinomycetes > Streptosporangiales > Streptosporangiaceae > Nonomuraea > Nonomuraea sp. LPB2021202275-12-8. The sequence goes on from NZ_JBAHWD010000010.1 coordinate 49,737, forward strand.
CCCGCCGTCCAACCAGCCGTCACAGCCACCGCCGCAGCCGCCGCAGGGCCCGCAGCCGCCGCTCCGGCCTCGCCGGGCGCAGCGCGGCCAGCCCCGAGGCGAGGGGCCGGCGCCGTTCGGCAGCGGGCCGCGGCCACGGCGTGCCACGCATCCGGACCAGCAGGTATGGCCGCCCGCGCGCCGGGAGCCGGTCGTCGGCTCGACCCAGCCGATCCCGGTGATCCCGAGTGCCGGACCGCTGCCGCCGGCTCAGCCGGCGTTCCGGCCGGGTCCTCCCCCTCCGTCCGAGCCCGCCCCTCCGCCCGCCCCTCCGCCCGCCGCACCGGCACCGCGGCGCTCGCGCACGCTGCTCCTCGGCGTCGGCGCGCTGGTCGCGTTCGCGCTCGGGATGGGCCTGCCGACGGCCGACCGCTACCTCTTCTACACCAGCGGGCAACCGAGCGAGACCGTGCACGTGGTGGCGGCGGGCCGGCCGCTGACGTTCGAGCACGTGACGTGGAAGTCGGCGATCGAGCCGATGAAAGCGCCGGAGGGCTCCAAGCCACTCGCTCCCGACAAGCTGTGGATCAAGATCACCGTCACCCGGACGGCGGTCGACAAGACCGGCGCCGTCCTCACCGGCAGCCCGAAACTGACCGTGCACGACAGGCAGGGACGCAAATGGATGGTGGAGACCCTCCGGGACGACATGCCCACCGACGGTCACCAGGTGGGTCAGGCCTACTCCTTCACCTCCGTGGCCATCGTGCCCAAGGCGGTGGCGGGCGAGGTGGAGCTGCACCTCGCGCCCAACATCACCTACCGCTCGGACACGCCCACGGACAAGCTGCTGGAGATCAAGCCGGAGGACGAGGAGAAGCGCGCGCGGAACGACGTGCTGGTCTTCAGGCGGTGATGTCCTCGCCGCGCAGCCGCGCCCTGGTGGCCGCGATGTCGAAGGCCGCGGCGAGCACGCAGAAGGTCAGCGCCGTCATCAGGAGCTCCTTGACGAACACCACCGGGTAGCTCACGAACAGCCACATGTAGGGCACGTCGGAGCCGATCAGGGTGCGGACTCCCCGCTCCGCCCAGTCGGCGCCCACGTGCAGCCCCACGTAGAGCAGGCACACCAGGCCGAACAGGGTGGCCCCGCCCTTGATGGTGATCCTGAAAGCGTTGACCACGGGCACCCAGCGCTCCGTGAAGCCGCCGATGACCCGGTCCACGGCCCGCTGGGTGAGCGAGTGGCTCTGCTCCAGCTTGTCGACACCCTTCTCCAGCCTGGTGCCGCGCAGCGCCCGCCGGGTGTCGTCGACGGAGGCGCCGAAGACCAGCACGGCCACCGCCAGCCAGGTGAGCGGCACGGCCAGGGCGTCGACCACGTGCGGCCAGATCTCCGCGACCCAGGCCCAGAACGCCTCCCAGCCGGGGATGCTCTCCTTGGCCTGCTCCCAGGTGCTCTTCACGCCGCCGACGACCGCGCGATGCTCGGTCCAGTCACCCCGCGCCGAGGTCAGGTTGTAGAGGGCCATCAGCGCGCAGAAGACGAACGAGAACTCGGCGAAGGCGGCCGCGATCCCGCTGAAGTTGCCCTTCCCCTGCTCGACCAGCTTGCCGAACAGCACCCGAAGCCCGAAGGTGACGACCATGGCCGCGAGCGAGACCCGCCAGTCCAGGCTGACCAGGCCCACGCCGTAGGTGGCCGCTTCGTTGGTTCCGTTGGCGACGTTGTTGAATATGGGCGTGTAGAGGTTGTCGTCCAGGTTGTGGAACAGGTCCATCTGCTGGAAGTCCGACGCGTCCTCGATGTGCAGCGACCAGGCCATGTAGATGACCGCGAAGGCGGGCGCCACCCGGTTGAGCGAGCTCCAGAACCTCTCGTCCTGCTCTCCGTCGGCCCGGCGCGCCCGGGTTTCCCAGAGCACCCGGCGCAGCGACTGCAGCATGCCGGTGATCATCGTCATCGAGATCAGGATGACCAGGGTGAGCAGCACGTAGGCGGCGATGAGGCGGGCCTGGCGGAAGTCGCCGTGCTGGATCTCCGAGGCCAGGTAGAGCGTGGCCCAGCGGGCCAGTTCCCCCGCGGAGTACCAGAGGATCAGCGGCAGCGCGCATTTCCCCGCGAGCTTGAGCGCGTGCAGGGGGAGCGAGAACGGCGACGGCACCGGCTGAGCCGGCGTAGGCCCAGGTCGGGGCGGCGCCATTACGCCTGAGGATCCGGACATCTGCAGAATCGTATCGGTCTGTCCGAAGCGGCGCAGCCCCTATCCGCTACAGCCGGCGGTCCAGGCGGTGAGCCAGCTCGACCAGATCCGGCAGGCGCAGCACCCGCTTCCCCGCGCCCGGCAGCGGAACGTGCAGCGGCTCGGTCCAGCGATCCGGGATCGCGCCGGCACCGTGGACGGCTCCGGCCAGGCCGCCGGTGACCGCGCCCACCGTGTCGGTGTCGCCGCCGAGGTCGATCGCGGCCCGCAGCGCGCCCTCCAGGCACGAGGTGGTGCGCAACGCCCAGACGGCCGAGCCCAGGCAGGGCCAGACGGCTCCGTTGAACTCCGTGGCCTGACCGGGATGCCAGTCCGGCGCGAGCACGACGGCATAACGCTCGCGATGCTCCGCCGGGACGTGGCCGAGGGCGGCGGGCACGGCGTCGAGCGGGTCGCCGCCGTCGAGCGCGACGCGGAGCAACTCGTGGTAGATCGCGGTGCCCGCCCAGGCGGCGGGATCACCGTGGGTCAGCGCCGCGATGCGGCGGGCGGCGTCCATGGTCGTCTCGCACCCCTGCGGGGCGAAGTAGACGGCGGAGGTGGTGGCGCGCATGAGCGAGCCGTTGCCGGCGGCCCGCCGGGTGCGCTGGAAGTGGAAGCCCGCGGCGAGGTCCCACGGCATGCCGTTGGTGAGCACCTCCTCGGTCTGCAGACCTATGTCCTTGGGGTCGGCGGCGGCCCACCGCTGGAAGCGGGCGAAGATGTCCGGCAGGTCGAGCCCGCCGCGCTCCAGCAGCGACTCGGCGAGGTGCACGGCCATCTGGGTGTCGTCGGTGGCCTCTCCCGGATCCCAGCCGCCGCCACCGCACATCTCGCCGCCCGTGGAGGGGGCCGGAAACCGGCTCGTGAACGCCCCGGCGGGTCCGAACTCGAAGGGGGCTCCCAGTGCGTCCCCCACGGCCGAGCCCACGACCGCGCCGACGGCGCGCTGAGTACGGTCCATCACCGCAGCCTAGCGGGGGGCCGCGAACCGCCTTCACAGCAGGCCCAGAGGCCGGTGAGCCGATTGGTGGGGACGAAGGCCCCCGATCGGCGCGCCGGTGCGGCACGATGGCGGCATGGAGTCGCGGCCCGCACTGGACACCGACCCGCGTGTGGTCGGACAGCGGGTCCGGCAGCTGCGCCAGGCGCGCGGGGTCTCGCTGTCGGAGCTCGCCAGGCGGGCGGGCATCGGCAAGGCCACGCTCTCCGGCGTGGAGACCGGCACCCGCAACCCGACGCTGGAGACGCTCTGGGCCATCACCGCGCAGCTCGGCGTGCCGATCGGAGCGATACTCGACTCGGCTCCCGAGCCGCAGATCGTCCGCGGCACGGCCGTCGAGGCGGCGCTGCTCGAGGTGTTCGAGGACGATCTGGTCACATACGAGCTCTACCGCCTGCGGGTGCCGCCCGGGATCACGCAGACCTCTCCCGCGCATCTGGAGGGGGCCAGCGAGCACATCACGGTGTTCAGCGGCACGCTGACGGCAGGGCCGCTGGACGCGCCGCTGACAGCAGGGCCCGGCGACCACATCTCCTGGCGCTCCGACGTGCCGCACGGCTACCGCGCCACCGGCACCGAGGTGGTGCGCGCCACGCTACTGATGCGCTACCCCGCCAAACCCTGACAACCGTACGCGGGTGCGGGTCAGGCGGCAGCGGGCCGGCAGGTGCGGCATGGCCTGTAGCCGGCCGTGCGAGCCTGGGCCAGCGTACGGAAGCCGTGCCGGTGGGCGGGCGTGATGCGCCGGGCGTTGTGGCAGGTCGGGAAGCACACCACGCCGGTGGTGTCACTGGCCAGGTAGAACACCCGCTCGCGGGCCAGGTCGCGGAGCCGGTCGAGATCCACGCCCTCCGCCGCGAGCAGCCGCTCCTTGGCCTCCGGCCCGAAGACGTACTCCCCCACGCCCCCGTCGGAGCGCGTCACCCGGTGACACGGGACGAGCAGCGGCACCGGGTTGCCGCCGAGCGCCGTCCCCACCGCCCGGACCGCCCCGGGCCGGCCGATGCGGTCGGCGATCCAGGCATAGGGCCGTACCTCGCCCCTCGGGATGGATCGGGCGGCGAGCAGCACGTCACGCTGGAAGTCGCTGAGCCCGCGCAGGTCCAGCCGCAGCCCTTGCGAGCGGCCGGCGCGCAGGGCGGGCACCAGCCCGGCCGGCGGCCGGGTGGCGGGCAGCAGCGGGCGGCCGAACCGCTTCCTGAACGCCTCGGCGAAGGTGTCCGCGCTCTCGCGCACGTACGCGATCCCGTGATCGGTGTAGGCGACCGAGATCTCGCCGATCGGCCCGGGCACGCGCACCCAGCGGGCCGCGATCCGGTCGAGCAGTCCGTCCGGCGCGTCGGTCGCCAGGGCGGCCAGCCCGGCGAGCAGTCCGTCCGGCACGTCGGTCGCCGGGGTGGCCAGCCCGGCGAGCAGTCCGTCCGGCACGTCGGTCGCCGGGGTGGCCAGCCCGGCGAGCAGCGGGTCCGGGGCCGTCGCGCCTGAAACCGGGTCCGGACGCATGGGGTCCGGGGTCGGCCTGCTCTCAGTCATCGGGCGCCTCCCAGTGCGCGCAGCCGCTTCAGCCCGCGCGATACGTGCGACTTCACGGTCCCCTGCGGGATCCTGAGCACCGTGGCGATCTCGCTGACCGGCAGATCGACGACGTGCCGGAGCACGACCGCCGCCCGCTGCTCCGCGGGCAGCATGACGAGCAGCGCCTGCAGCTCGTCCCCCGTCTCGTGGCGCACGGCCGCATCCTCGACGCTCTCGCGCGGATCGGCCGTCTCGACGGGCACCTCGCGCAGGTCGGGGGGCGGTTTGCGCGATCGGGCCCGGGCGCAGTTGCGCCAGATGTTCATCAGGATCGTCATGAGCCACGCCCTGGGCTGCAACGCCGCGATGCGGTCGCGATCGTATCCGGCCAGCGCGCGGTAAGCCCGCAAAAACGCCTCGGCGGTCAGGTCCTCGGCGTCGGCCCAGCCGCCGCTCAGCCGCAGCGCGGTGGTGAAAACGAGCCCGCGATGCGCGGCGAACAGCTCGGCGAACCCCTGGTCGAGGTCGTCCAGCAGCGCCTTGCGCACGGGATCGAGACAGTCCATGTGACTCACATCGGATACAACACCGCGGGCCCGGAATCGGTTGCGTCCGGACATGCGAAGGGGCCCGCGTCCGGAGAACGCGGGCCCCTCGTAGAACCTGTCAGACGGCCACGGCCAGCTCGGACACCTCGCCGAGCCTGGCCTCCACCTGGACGTCCCTGGTGACGCCGCCGCCCGCGATGATGCGGACGGTCCAGTCGCCGGGCGCGGCGAAGAAGCGGAAGACGCCCTCGTCGGACACCACCACCTCGCCGGTGAACTCGCCCGTGTGGTCGAGCAGGCGCGCGTAGGCGGTGCCCGCGCCGGTCACCCGGCCCTGGATCACGGCCTGGTTGGAAAGGTCGATTCCGGCCGGCAGCGCGATGGTCTGCTCCGGCGCTCCGCAACCCTGTGCAGTGGTCATCAGCGGGCCTCCCCCAGCTCGATCGGCACGCCCACGAGCGAGCCGTATTCGGTCCACGAACCGTCGTAGTTCTTCACGTTCGCCTGGCCGAGCAGCTCGTGCAGCACGAACCAGGTGTGGGCGGAACGCTCGCCGATGCGGCAGTAGGCGATCGTGTCCTTGCCGAAGTCGACGCCCGCCTCGCCGTAGAGGGTGCGCAGGTCGTCGTCGGTCTTGAAGGTGCCGTCGTCGTTGGCCGCCTTCGACCACGGGATGTTGCGGGCGGTGGGCACGTGGCCGCCGCGCTGGGCCGCCTCCTGCGGCAGGTGGGCGGGGGCGAGCAGCTTGCCGCTGAACTCGTCGGGCGAGCGCACGTCGACCAGGTTGAGCTTGCCGATCGCCGACACCACGTCGTCGCGGAAGGCGCGGATGCTGGTGTCCTCGCCGGACACCGCGTACTGGGTCTTGGCGCGCTGCGGCGCGTCCTTGACGAGCTCGCGGGAGTCGAGCTCCCACTTCTTGCGCCCGCCGTCGAGCAGCTTCACCTGGTCGTGGCCGTACAGCTTGAAGTACCAGTAAGCGTAGGCGGCGAACCAGTTGTTGTTGCCGCCATACAGGACGACGGTGTCATCGTTGGAGATGCCACGCTCCGAGAGCAAGGCCTCGAAACCGGTCTTGTCGACAAAGTCGCGGCGGACCGGGTCCTGCAGGTCCTGCTTCCAGTCGATCTTCACGGCACCACGGATGTGGCCCTTGTCGTAGGCGCTGGTGTCCTCGTCGACCTCGACGAGCACGACACCGGGCGTGTCGAGGTTGGACTCGACCCATTCGGCATCCACCAGGACGGCAGAGCGGCTCATTGGGAAACCTCCATTTTGGCGGCGGGCAGTAGACGGCGAATGAGCAGGTACATTTCGCAGCCAAGGCAGAATCCGAAGGCTGCGTTGAGGAAGGCGGCGAGGAGGGCCGCGGCCGTGGCCACCAGGGCCAGCGGCGTGAGCCCCACGAGGTATCCGGCCAGCCCCACGACCGCGAAGGCGAGCCCCACCGCCTGCGCGAAGCGCGGCGGGCGGGCGTCCTCGGTCTCCTTCGGGGCACTCCTGACGAGCGCCTTGAAGAGCATCCCGTACGGTGAGCGGCCGGCCACGCCGAGCGCGAACACCAGCGCCTGGGCGGCGAGCAGCCAGGCGCTGCCCGTCACCAGGACGAGGGCGAGGATCGCAGTCGTGACAGCCGCGCCGAAACGCAGCGCTCTAGGGTCAGCACGCATCGCAGGATGCTCCCTGAAGGGGTCGGATTGGGGCGGATCAGAGTCCGCGCGAGACCGTCCTCAGGCAGCGCGACAGAGCGCGGTGGCTACGCGGCAGAAATCAACCGCGCGCCGCTTCGTCAGCAGCTCTGTCGATGGGTTCATGGTGACGACAGTACTCGTCGTCTCGCCATCTGTCACATCTCGTCCGACTCATGAGACACGTTCTGAGACGAGCCCCCGGGCACGGCCTGTGCGAGCGCGTTCAGGACGTCGGCCTTACGCGGCTGGCCAGAGGCCCGTTTCACGATGTTTCCGGAGCTGTCGAGGACGAACACCGTCGGCGTGCGCAGCACGTCGAGCCGCCGCACGAGGTCCAGGCGGGACTCCGCGTCGACTTCCACGTGCGCCACCCCGGGCACCAGCTCGCTCACATCGGCGAGCACCCGGCGTGTCGCCCGGCAGGGCTGGCAGAAGGCGGTGGAGAACTGGACCAGCGTGGCCCGCTCCCCCAGCGGGGTCCCGAGCTCGGACCCGGTCAGCCGCCCCGCCACGTCGTCCACCTCTCGATCATCCCGTCCGGCGGGCGCTCCCGCCGGCCGGTCGGCGGCGGCCTCGGCGGACCCGGGTCCCGCCCGCCGACGCGCCCCGCGCCCGAAGTCGCGCATCCGGCCATCACGGCGCAGCCGTAGCGCTCCGATCAGCGACCCGAGCGCCAGCGTCGCCAGCACCACCCACAGACCTGTCATCTCCGGGTGCAACCACGAGGCACGCCGTTTACTTCCGCACCGGCACCGTGACGAGCGTCCTGCCGGTGGCGTCGACGACCTCGAACCGCACGATGTCCGCCATCGCGATCCCCGTCTCGCGCGGGAAGGCCACCTTGTCCTCGTAGGTCTCACGGCTCACGGTCCAGGACTGGGTGCGCTCGCTCTCGCCGTTCGCGCCGACGACCAGGAGCCTGCAGGTCGTGCCGAGCGGCACTCCTGTGACCCGCACCAGCAGATCCGTCCCGCCTCCCGCCGGGCTCGCCGTCACCGTGGCCTGGCGGTCGCCGTCGGCTCCGGAGAACTCCCCGCCCTCATCCGTCTTCAGCAGGCTGGCCGCTTCCGACCGGCTCGGTCGGGGGGTCTGCCGGGCCTGCCTCTCGCTCCTGTCCGGCGGCCGGCTCGCCTCGCTCTCGGCTCTCGCGTCGTCGTCCGGGGCGAGGTACGGGGCGACCTCCTCGGGGCTGTCCGCCGCGGGCGCCGACACGCTGGCGTGGTCACCCGCGGGCTGCTGGACGACCGACCACACGGTGCCGCCGACGACCAGCACCGCTGCGGACGCGGCCACGGCGAGCATCAGCCGCCCGCGCCTGTGACGCCTGGCGCGGTCGTTCAGCAGCCGGTCGAGCACCTGCCGGGGCGGGCTGGCCACCAGCGCGACATCCCGTTCCGAGACCTTGCCCAGGAACCCCGCGACCCCCTCAAGCTCCAGCAGCTCCGCGCCGCACGCCTCGCAGGTGGCCAGGTGCGTGTCGATCTCCTCGGCCTCGTCGGGCTCCAGCGCGCCGAGCGCGTGCGCGCCGAGTGCCAGCCGGACCTCCTCACACGTCATCACGGCGCCAGCCCCCGCTCCTGCAGTGCGAGCTTGAGCGCCCGCAACGCGTAGTAGGTGCGCGACTTGACGGTGCCCGGCGGGATGCCGAGCTTCGCCGACGCCTCCCTCACCGATCTCCCCCGGTAGTAGACCTCCTGGAGCACTTCGCGGTGTTCGGGCCGGAGCGCCGCCAGCGCCTCCGCGACGGCCCACGACTCGACCGCGCGCTCCAGCTCGTCGTCGGCGGGCAGCACGGCCAGCGCCTCGTCGCCGGTCTCCTGCGGTCGCGCCTTGCGGGCACGATGCTGGTCGACGACGAGATTGCGCGCCACCGTGAACAGCCACGCGCGGATGGGGCGGTCCGAGAGCGCGTCAGGGTGCCGCCAGGCCCGCAGCAGCGTTTCCTGCACGACATCCTCCGCCCGTCCCGAGTCACCCGTCAGTCGCAGCACGTATCCGTACAGTGGCCCGGCGTGCTCGTCGAAAAGGGTCCTCACGAGTTCCTCGTCGGCGGTGCCAGCTGAGCTCACCCCCTCATCACGTACGGCGGGGCGGGCTGGTTCGATCTCATCCACGGAGCGGCACGTCAGACGCTTCGGCCGAGAACTCCAATCCGTCGGCCACGCTCCTCACCCCGGTCACCTTCACGTCGAAGGGGAGCTTGCCCTTGAACGGGATCGTGTAGCTGACGAACCTGGCGAGCTGGTCGGGCACGCCCTCGATCTTCTCCGCCTGGAGCAGGATGCCGCCGTCCACCAGCTGGACCCGCATCTCCGCGTTGAACTTCACCTTGTTCACCCCCACCATCAGCTCGCCGGAGGCGACGAGCCGCTGGCCGTTGCCAGTGATCTTGACGCCCTTGGGGGCGTAGCCGTCGATCGTCGCCCTGGTCAGGGTGCCGCGGACGGTCAGGCGCCCGGCCCTGATGTCGGCCCGGTTCTGGATGACGTCGGCCAGCGGAGCGGTCACGTCGTAGGCGACACCCTGCAGATCCTTGACCGGCACGCCGCCGTAGCGGAGCGTGCCGAGGTCGAACCGCACCTCTGGATAGTGCCCGGAGACGGCCTGCGTGAGGAAGGGGATGCCCTCGATGGTGACCGTGGGAGGGCCGTCGAGGTCGGCCGAGGCCGCGATCCTGTTGGCGAGGTCGCGTTGCACGCCGGTGACCGCGACGCGGTCGACGACGACGAGGAGGACGATCAGCACCATCAGGAATACGGCCAGCTTGCGCATCGGGCTCCCAGTCTCACGCGGGGGTCATGAGCTTATCGACTCGCAAAGCCCCATTCCCCGGCAAAGAGGCGTCTCACCCGCCCGCGAACGGCGGCAGCACCTCGACCGTCACGCTCTCGCCGAGAACCACCTCGTCATGGGGCCGTTTCCCGACAGGAGCGCCGTCGACCAGGAATGAGGATCTGCTGACGACACGCGCGAGCTCTGGACGGTTTTCTGTGATTTTGGTCATGAGTTCGCCCAGCGTGGCGGCGTGGAACGACTCTTCGGCGACCCCGGCCGCCTCCTTCGCGGCGGCCCAATATCGCACTTTTCCCATGGCCATGGGCACCTCACTTTCGCTTGTGAACCATTGTGCGCCGCGCTTAACACCTGCGTTTCAGGGGATGCGCCGTTCACCTGGTGGACGCGCAATGGACTCCACTTACTCGTGGGATATCCTCGCCTACGGGACCTGGGCGACGTAGCCCCCGGGTCCTTGCGTGTTTGAGGAGGCCGATATGAGCAACTTGCTCCTGCTGACCAACGCCCTCGAGCCGTCCGCTGAGGTGCTGCCGGCGCTGGGGTTGCTGCTCCACTCGGTCCGCGTCTCACCGGCGGAGGCGTCCGCGCTCATCGACACACCGCCCGCCGACGCAGTCCTGGTCGACGCGCGCAAGGAGCTGGCGCACGCCAAGAGCCTGTGCAGACTGATCCGCACCACGGGCATCGACTGCCCGCTGCTGGTGATCGTCACCGAGGGCGGGCTGGCCGCGATGACGGCCGAGTGGGGCGTTGACGACGTGCTGCTCGACAGCGCGGGCCCGGCCGAGGTGGAGGCGCGCCTGCGCATGGCCGTCGGCCGCATCTCGCAGACGTCCACCGAGGATGTGCCCGACGAGATCCGCAGCGGCGACCTGTCGATCGACGAGGCCACCTACACCGCCCGCCTGCGCGGCAGGGTGCTCGATCTGACCTTCAAGGAGTTCGAGCTGCTGAAATACCTCGCCCAGCACCCCGGCCGCGTGTTCACGCGCGCCCAGCTGCTGCAGGAGGTGTGGGGCTACGACTACTTCGGCGGCACCCGGACCGTGGACGTGCACGTGCGGCGGCTGCGCGCCAAGCTCGGGACCGAGTACGAGTCCCTCATCGGCACCGTGCGCAACGTCGGTTACCGGTTCGTGCCCGACCGCGCCGACCCCGCGCACGTGTGAGCCCCGCCATCTGACGATATTGACAGGCGCCCCGACGCGGAGTGCACTGTTGTGACGGGTCTGCACTAGACCTGTCATGACTTGTTATGTCGCGGACACCGCCGTCCCGAGATTGGGTGGTGTCGGTGGATCTGTTCAGGTCGCTCGTCGACGAGGGGGCCCGGCCTCGGGTCTACCGGCGTAACGAGTACATCTGCTCGCCGCTTCGCGCCGCCAACCGGGTCTACGTGATCGACTACGGCTACGCGCGGGAGTACGTGCCGGCCGGGGATCGCGAGGTCATCCATGACCTGCGCGCCGGCGGGGATCTCGTGGGGGAGCTGGCGTTCTGGAACGCCGGCGAGCGGGTGAAGGTCGACGCGCTGACCGAGGTGCGGGCCTGGCCCATCGACATGCGGCGGCTGCGCGAGCACGCGGCGGCAGCCCCGGCCGTGGCGACCGCGCTGGTGCAGGAGCTGTTCGCGCGAAACCTGGCCGCCCGCAGGCACGAGGCGCTGGCCCGGGCGCCCGTGGCGGCACGGCTGGCCGTGTGGCTGCTGAATCTGGACGAGCGCTACGGGCTGGCCGCCGAAACCGCGCCCCCGCTGTCCATGGAGACGCTGGCCGATCTGGTGGGCAGCTCGCCCGACGTGGTGCAGCGGCAGCTCGCCCAGTGGGCGCGGCGCGGCTGGGTGGTGCGGCCCCGGTACCGGCGGCTGCGGATCGCCGACCCCGCCGCCCTGCGCGCCGCCGCGGGGAGCTGGGAGCATCTGGCCGTCCCCTGGGAAGGACGGGTCACCTCCTTCCTCGGCAAGTCCAGCGCGCCGGACGAGCCGCTGCTCGCCGCCGAGGTGCCGCGGCCGGCGCAGCTGCCGGCCGACGTGCCGGACTTCACCGGACGGCAGCAGAGCCTGGACCTGCTGACCGGATGGCTGGAGCGGCCCAGCAGGACGAACACGATGGTGGTCCAGGGGCTGCCGGGAGTGGGGAAGACGGCGCTGGTCACGCGCTGGGGGCATGTGCACGCCGACAGGTTCCCCGACGGGCAGATCGTCATCGACCTGCGCGGCCAGTCGCCCAGCCAGCCGCCCATGACCCCGGCCGAGGCGCTCGGCCAGATCCTGCGCTCGCTCGGCGTCGGCGAGCACATGCCCGCCTCCGACGAGGCCGAGCTGATGCTGCTCTACAGGAGCAGGCTCGCCGGTCGCAAGCTGCTGCTCATCCTCGACAACGCCGCCGACCCGGCGCAGGTCCGCGCTCTGCTGCCCGGCAGCAGGGACTGCGTGGTGCTGGTGACGAGCAGGACCAGGATGGCGCCGCTGCGCGCCACGGGGCACGCCGACCTGATGGACCTGTCCGTGCTCGATCCGGGCAACGCGGTGGCGCTGCTGGTGGCCGTGCTGGGCGAGGAGTCGCCGCGCGCCGCCGATCGCGACGGGCTGGCCGAGCTGGCGCGCGTCTGCTCCTACCACCCGTTCGCGCTGCGCATCTCGGCGGCCAAGCTCGCCGAGAACCCGGGGCTCGGCGTCGCCTCCCGGGTGCAGGAACTGCGCAGGCCGGACCGGCACCAGACGTTCTCCGGCGATCCTGAAGAGGCCTTCCGCTCGGCGCTCGACCTGGCCTACGAGTCGCTCAGCCCGTCGCAGCGCCGCGCCTTCCGGCATGTCGGGCTGCTGCCTGGTGGCCCTTTCGCGCCGGAGGTGCTGGCCGCCGCGCTCGGCGTGCCGGTGAGCGAGGCCGTCATGGCGGTGGAGGGGCTGCACAGGGCCTACCTGGTCGAGCCGATGCCGGGGCCTCGCTACCGGGTGCACGACCTGGTCAAGCGGCTGGCCAGGGAGCTGGGCAGGCATGCCGAGGCGGGCGTGCGCGAGGCGCGGGTGCGGCTGCTCGACCACTACCTGGCGGTCGCGGACGCTCCTGACACTTCGCTCGGGTGGTTCGAGGCCGAGCGCCGGGCTCTGGTCTCGGTGGTGCGGCTGGCGGAGGAGTCGGGCGCGCACGGTATCGCCTGGCGGCTGGCCGAGGCGGTGTTCGAACCGTTCAGGCGGCTGCGCTACTACGAGAACAACCTGGAGATCCAGCAGACCGGGCTCGGCTCCGCCCTACGGATCGGCAACCGGCGGGCCATCGCGCTGATGCGCAGCCACCTCGGCTCGATCCACCGCGACATCGGTCCCTCGACCAGCGCCGCCCGCTACATCGGCGAGGCGCTGGCCGACTTCGCCACGCTCGGCGACCGCGAAGGGCGGGCGCGCGCGCTCAACGACCTGGCCGAGGTGCACGGCATCGCGGGCAACGGCGAGGACGCGCTGAAGTGCGCGGCCGAGGCGCTAGAGCTCTACCGGGAGATCGGCGATCTGGCCGGGGTCGCCGACTGCCTGCACACGCTCTCCCGCCTGCACCTGTCGCAGGAGCGGCACGAGCTGGCGCTGGACCATGCCGGGCAGGCGCTGGAGGTGCGCGAGCAGATCGGCGACCGGAAGGGGACCGCGCAGAGCCTGATCATCCTGGCCAGGGTGCAGCAGAGCCTCGGCGAGCCGAACGCCGCGCTGTCGGAGGGGCTGGAGGCCCTGTCGATCTGCCACCGGCTCGGCGACGAGCACGCCGAGGCCGAGACGCTGCTCTGCCTGGCCGAGGTCTACGACTCGCTCCGGCTGCAGCAGGACGCCCAGCGTGACGCCGAGCGCGCCCTGGCCGGGTACACCGCCACCGGTGACCAGCACGGGTGCGGCCGTGCCCTGTGCACGCTGGGCCGCATCGCGCGCAACGGCTCCCGCTACGACGAGGCCCTGGACTACTACGAGCAGGCTCTGGCCGTACAGCTGGAGCTTCACCACGAGCAGGGCAAGGCGGAGACGCTGGGGGACATCGGGCTGGTGCACTGGCGGCTGGCCGACTACCTGCGGGCGGACGACTACCTCAGCCAGGCGCTGGCGATCAGCCGGGTGATCCATGACCTGCCCGTCGAGGCGCGCATGCTGAACCGGCTGGCTCGGGTGCGGCGGCGTCAGGGGCTGCCGCAGGTGGGGTTCGTGTACGCGCTGGAGGCGCTGGACATCGTGCAGGGCATGGGCAACCGCAGGGCTGAGGCGGACGTGCAGGAGACGCTGGCGTACACCTACCTCTCGCTCAACCGGCACGTCGACGCGTTGCGGGCGGCCAAGGCGTCGCTGGCGATCAGGGAGGAGGTGGGCGACAACAAGGCGGGCGCGCTGCTGTCGATCGCGCAGGCGACGCACGTGGCGGGCCGGGCCGCCGCCGCGCTCGGGTACGCCGAGCAGACGGTCGAGCTGCAGCACGAGAGCGGCACACGGGACCGGTGGGGGGCCGCGCTCACCACGCTGGCCATGATCCTGCTGGACCTCCACCGGCCGGACGAGGCGTACGCGCACGCCTCACAGGCCAGGGACGTGCACCTCGATTGCGGCACCCGCCGCGACCTGGGGTGCGCGCTGCGCGCGCTGGGCCTGATCGAGTGGCGGCGGGGCGACGCGGCCGCCGCGGTGGGGCATCTGGGCGAGGCGGTGCGGATCCTGGAGGAGGTGGGCGACGTGTTCGAGTTGCGGAAAGCCGCCACAGAACTCCGCGAAATGTCGTGATTTCTAAGGTCTTAGGTCGCAGATCTTCGCCCGGCACCTCCCGTTAGCTGATCTCACAGCTACTCCAAAGCGGAGGTGATCCGGATGCTCAAGAACCATCTGCGTCGAGACCTACAGTGGCTCCAGCGACAGGCCCGCAAGGACAGGCGGATCACGCTGGCCCTGCTCGCCGGGGTGCCCGCCGCGTGGGTCCGCCAGCTCACCCCCGGCGACGCGATGCCCGTTCCCGGGCTGCTGCTGGCGCTGTCCGCCGGGCTGCTCGCCATCTCGGCGGCGTCCTGGCTGGTGTCGGTGTACTTCCTGTCCAGGTCGGCCCGCAAGCAGCGCGAGCCGGTCGAGGCCCTGCGCCGGATCACCAGGGTCGCCAGGGCCAAGGAGTGGGCGTTCACCTCGCTCGGCGCCTACGTGGCCTGGCACGTCCTGCAGTTCGTGACCGCGCTGTTCATGGTGTGAGAGGCACCCGCTCCAGGGTGTCCAGGCGCACCCCGGCGCCGAGGTGCACGGCCTGGGCGAGCTCGACGGCCGGCATCTCGGCGACGCCGACCGGCGTCCCGGCGTGCTCGTCACACCAGGCGGCGAGCGGCCGGGGGTCGGCCACCGGCGCCGCGAAGTGCAGGAGGCTGACGTACCAGACGTCGCGCACCATGCCGGACTCGAAGTGGTGCAGACCCCGGGACGCCAGGGCGTGCGCGAACCGCTTCTGCAGGCTCACCAGCGTGTCGTCCTCAGGATGGCCGCGGGCCAGCACGCCGCCGGCGTGCGGGCTCACGCCCCTGAGCAGCACCCGCGCCGGTGGCAGCCCCTCGGCGGCCTCGCCCAGCGCCGCCGCGTAGGCCGTCCGCAGCGGGTCGCCCGGCGGGATCGACTGCCGGTAGTTCTCCAGCGACCTGAGCGTCAGGTGCAGGGTGTCCCCACCGTGCACCCAGTGCCCCGGCCCCGCGGCCCCGCCCGCCGAGCGGGCCAGGGCGATCAGCCGGTCGAGCACCGCGCCGGTGGGCCGCAGGATCACGGTGGCCCCCCATCGGTGGCCGCCCTCGACCATGGGCACGTCGTACGTCGTGCGACCGGACAGAAGTGCCTCGCGGCCCCTGGCGACAAATTTCTCCCAATGCGACATCCGCCCTATTTCACCAGACTCATCGGGGCAGCCGGTGCGCCGGGAACGCCGCCCGGTGCGGGCCGTTGTCCGGGTCGAGCTCGTGCCTGATCGCCGCGCACTGGTCCAGCATCGAGCCGTAGAGCGACCAGAGCGGGACGTGCTCGGTGTCCTTGACCGTCTCGACGACCCGCGACTGCTGCCTCTCCCCCTCGCGCAGCGCGTCCCTGAGCCTGTTCAGGTCCTTCGCGCTGCCCCGCCCGACCTGGAGCCTGCCGAATCCGGAGAAGGCCCGGGAGATCGCCTCCAGCTCCTCCCCCAGCGCTCGCGGCAGGTCGGCGGCCTCCTCCGCGGGCAGCCCGCGCACCCCGGCCACCAGGTCGACCAGCGAGCGGGCGATGCTCCGTAGCTGCTGGCAGGCGTGGTCGAGGCAGGTCATGGCCTCGGCCACCTGGTCGAGGCGCCCCTCGTAGCGGCTGCGGCGGCGCACTGTCAGCCGTACCGACTCCGCGGCCTGGTCGGCCATCTCCTTGCTGTCCTCCAGCCGCCGCGCCAGCTCCCTGGCCCGATCCAGCCAGCGGCGGCCGTCGTCCTCCTCCCACGAGCCGCGCAGGCCGGCGCCGATGTCCGCCGCCAGCTCGGCGAGGTCTCCGGCCAGGTCGGCCAGGTCCTTCTGCGCCTCCTCCACGTAGCGGGGCGGCAGGACCAGCAGGTTGGCCGCGATCCCCACCCCCGCGCCGAGCAGCAGGTCCAGCAGACGCGCCTTGCCGTAGACGTCACCGAGCGCGAACACGAGCAGGGCCGTGATCGGGATCTGGACGTTCTGCTTGGGCAGGTTGAGCAGCCTGGTCAGGACCAGGCCCGCGACGACCAGCACCGCCAGAGTGACGAAGTTGCTCCCGATCAGCCGGATCAGCGCGATCGCGGCCGCCACCCCGACCAGCACCGCGCCCACCTGCTGCACGCCCCGGACCACCGTGCTGTAAGCGGTGGCCGAGACCGTGAGCAGCACCCCGATCGGCGCCAGGACCGGCACGTCGGCCTTCAGCACCCACGCCGCCAGCCACCACGCGATCACGCAGGAGCCCGTCACCTTGACCGTCTGCGCCAGTTCCTGCCGCTCGGCGCGCAGCCAGTGACCGATGCCGAGGCGGCGGGCCCGCTCCAGCACCAGCGTGAAGTGCCTGGCGATGCGTTCGAGCGGCGGGAGCGTCTGGGGCCGCCCGCGTGGTTCGTCCTCCACGTCACGCTCCTGCCCTGCATCGCCGCAGTACAACACCCCTTCAACTGGGTAAACAGACTGGTGGAGGTGACGCGGGTGGATGTCGAGGCCTCGGGACGGCTGGTGGTGCCGGATGACGCAATGGGCGTGGTGGTCTTCGTGCACGGCAGCGGGAGCAGCAGCCGCAGCCCGCGCAACCGGTTCGTGGCAGGCGAGCTCGGCGCGGCCGGCCTGGGGACGCTGCTGTTCGACCTGCTGACACCCGAGGAGGAGGCGGATCGGGCCAACGTGTTCGACATCGAGCTGCTGGCCGGGCGGCTGCTGCGGGCGACCGCCCGCGTGCGGGAGGAGCCCGCGGCGATGGGGCTGCCGATCGGCTACTTCGGGGCCAGCACCGGCGCCGCCGCCGCGCTGTGGGCGGCGGCCGAGCCGGACGCGGACGTGGCCGCCATCGTCTCCAGGGGCGGGCGGCCCGATCTGGCGGGATCACGGCTGGCGGCGGTGCGGGCGCCCACGCTACTCGTCGTCGGCGGCCACGACGAGCAGGTGGTGGAGCTCAATCAGCAGGCGCGGCGCCTGCTGCGCTGTGAGAGCCGCCTGGAGATCGTCCCCGGCGCCACCCACCTGTTCGAGGAGCCGGGCGCTCTGGAGAGCGTCGCCGGGCTCGCCGGCGACTGGTTCGCCGGCCATTTCACCGGGCGCTGACCTCCCTGGCGACCTCGGGGGCCCAGGTGTACTCCACCACGTCCAGGTCGAAGCCCGCGTGGAAGCTCTCCACGAACTCTCGGGAGAGGCTGGCGCCCATGCGCTCGTAGAAGGCCCGTGCCGGGGTGTTGTCGCGCAGCACCTCCAGATAGACAGGACGGCCCGGGTGGTGCGCGGCCGCCCAGCCGAGGCCCTGGCCCATCAGGCGGCGCCCGATGCCGGAGCGCTTCATGCCAGGCTGGACGTGGAGGTTGTCGAGCAGGATCCGCTCGTCCCGCTGCGGAGTCAGGTAGGCGAAGGCGGTGACGCCCCGGCCGCCGTCGTCGGCGTCGGCGACCAGCAAGCAGGAGGGTGGGCCACCGTTGAGGTACTGCTCGCTGTCGAGCCTGGCGTGCCAGAGCTCCCGGTGGATTTCGAGCAGAGGGCCGTCGAGATAGCCGGCGGGCATGATCCCGGCGTAGGCGCTCCGCCAGCTCTCGGTGTGCAGCTCGGCGATCGCTTCGACATCGTCGGCGGCGCCCGGTCGGATCTTCACGAGCGTCGAGGCTATCCGACCGCCCGCGCCAGGAACTCCGTCACCTCCCGGCTACGACAGGCGCCCGGTCACCCCTGGGGAGCCCTGCGGTTCTCGGTCACCCGCTTCCACACGAACACCGCGATGGCCAGGACCACGAGCCCGATCACCACCCAGGTGACGATGCCGACGTAGGTCTCCACCAGCTCCCACTGCTCGCCGAGCAGGTATCCGGCCATGACCAGCACCGTGTTCCAGATGAAGCTGCCGAACGTGGTGAACAGCAGGAACGTGGGCAGCGGCATGCGCTCGAACCCGGCCGGGATGGAGATCAGGCTTCTGAAGAGCGGGATCATGCGCCCGAAGAAGACCGTCTTGCGGCCGTGGCGGGCGAACCACTCCTCGGTCCTCGTCACGTCCTCGGACTTGAGCAGCGGGATCTTCACGGCCAGGGCGTGGATCCGCTCCCTGCCCAGGAGCGCGCCGAGTCCGTAGAGCGCCAGCGCCCCCACCACCGAGCCCAGCGTCGTCCAGAGCAGCACCTGCCACAGGACCATCTCCCCCTTGCTGGAGGTGAACCCGGCCAGAGGCAGGATCACCTCACTGGGCAGCGGAGGGAACAGGTTCTCCAGCGCGACCGCGATGCCCGCGCCGGGTGCGCCCAATGTCTCCATGAGCCCCGTCGCCCATTCAACGATCCCGCCAAGAGTGCTGGATGCCATTCCCGTCCTTTCGCCGCACGTAATGTCTAGCCCAGACGGGCCCACGTATGCCTGCCCGCTCGCACCGATGTCACGGCGCCCATCCGCCTGCGACATCTCTGGCGAAGGAATGTTGTGGCATCCCCCCATGCGTGCGGCCCGGCGTAGTGGTGTGGGATCGGATCCGCACGCCCACGACTACTCGAGGAGATGGAATGCCCCAATTCCGACGGTTCCCCACCGGGGACGTGGCCCGGGTCGCCGTCTTCGCAGCGCTGATCGCCGTGCTCGGCCTGCCCGGCGCCCTGAACGTCTTCGGCAACGCGGTGCCGATCACCCTGCAGACGTTCGGTGTCATGCTGGCCGGCGCGATCCTCGGCTCGTGGCGTGCCGCCCTGGCGGTGGCCGTGCTGATCGCCCTTGTGGCGGTGGGCCTGCCGCTGCTGGCCGGCGGGCGGGGCGGGCTGCCGGTGTTCGTCTCACCGACGGCGGGATTCCTGCTGGGGTGGCTGCCCGGCGCGGCCGTCACCGGATGGATCGTCGAGCGGGGCGGCCGCAGCCCAGGCTACGTCCGGCTGCTGGTAGCCTGCCTGGCCGGTGGCATCGGGGTGATTTACCTCGTCGGAGTGCCGGTCCAGGCGGCCGTCACCGGGCTCACCCTGTGGCAGGCGGCCCTGGCCGCCGCGATCTTCCTCCCCGGCGACGTGCTGAAGGCGGTGCTCGCCGCCTACGTGGCCAGAGGAACCCAGCGGGCCTACCCCGACGCGATCCCGGTCGTCCGCCGGGAGCGGCTCCGAGCCGGCAAGGAGGACTGAACCAGGCATGCCAGTCGCAGCGCGGATACTGCGGCACGCCGCCACCCACCCTGACCGGACGGCGGTGTGCGGGCCGCTGGGTGAATGGAGCCACGCCGCGTTCGGGCGGCGAATCGAGGACCTGGCCGCCCACCTGGCCGCCCGGGACGGGATCCTGGACGAGCCGGTCGCGATCAGCCTGGCCGACCCGGTGGACCAGCTCACCGCCGCCCTCGCGGTCGACCTGCTCGGCGGCACGCCCCTGCTGTGCGACCCCGCGCGGAACGTCAGGCAGTCGGCCCCGCGCGTCGACGCGATCCCCTCCGGTCCGCCGCCGGCTCACGCCGCGAGGCCCGCCCATGTGCCCGCGCCCGGCGATCTCGCCTGGGCGTGCTTCAGCTCCGGCAGCACCGGCCGGCCGCGCGCCGTGGTCCGCACCCGCGCCTCCTGGACCGGCTCGTTCGAGCCGCTCAGCGAACTCACCGGGATCGGCTCGGGCGACGTCGTGCTGGTGCCCGGTCCGCTCCAGTCCTCCCTGTACGGCTTCGCGGCCGTGCACGCGCTGGCCGTCGGCGCGACGGTGCTGGCGCCCGGCCGCTGGTCGCCCGGTTCGCTGCCCCGCCTGCTGCGCCGGGCGACCGCCGTGCACCTGGTGCCGCACAGCCTGCCCGCGCTGCTGGAGGCCCTGCCCGAGGGCGGCCCACTGCGGACGGCGGTGGTCGGCGGCGCCGCTCTGGGCCCCGGGCTGCGCGAGCGAGCGGCCGCCGCCGGCGTGCGCGTGGTGTCCTACTACGGCGCCACCGAGCTGTCCTTCGTCGCCGTGGACACCGACGGGACGGGGCTGCGGCCGTTCCCCGGTGTGGAGATCGAGGTGAGGACGCCGCCCGGGCAGCGGCTCGGCGAGGTCTGGGCGCGCTCGCCCTGGCTCGCGGAGGGCTACCTGGCCGGAGCGGCGGGCCCGCTGCTCGCCGACGGTGACGGCTGGATGAGCGTGGGCGACGTGGCCGAGCCCTACCTGCCCGGTGAGGCGCTGCGGCTGCGCGGCCGGGGCGGCGGCGCGATCCAGACGGGCGGGGCCACCGTCGTGCCCGAGGACGTCGAGGACGTGTTCAGGAGTGTGGCGGGCGTCGGCGACATCGTGGTCGTCGGCTCGCCGCACCCCGACCTCGGCGCGGTCGTCACCGCCGTGGTGGAGGTCGGCACCGGGATGCCGCCGGAGAGGTCGGCCCTGGAGGCGATCGCGCGCGGCGGGCTGGACGCCGCGCAGCGCCCCCGCCGCTGGTACGCGGTGCAGAACCTGCCGCGCACCCCCTCGGGCAAACCGGCCCGCGGGCTCGTCGCCGCCCGGCTCGCCGGAGGCGACCCGGCCCTGCGCAGGCTGGCGTGAAGCGCCCGCGTCCCGCACCCGCGGCGACCGGCGACACACCGGTCGTCGTGGCCGCGCGTCGTACGGCGATCGGCACCGCGGGACATGCCTTCAAGCTGGTGACGGCCGATCGGCTGGCCTCCGCCGTCATCGCCGCGCTCGCCGGCGAGGTGGCCTGCCTGGGAGAGCCCGTCGACGACGTGGTGCTGGGCAACTGCATGGGGCCGGGCGGCAACCTGGCCCGCGTCTCGGCCCTCGGCGCCGGGCTGGACCGATCCGTGCCCGGCGTCACGATCGACCGGCAGTGCGGCAGCGGGCTGGCCGCCATCCTCATCGCCGGCCAGGCCGTACGCAGTGGCGAGATGAACGTGGTGATCGCGGGAGGGACCGAGAGCGCCTCCACCGCGCCGGTGCGGGCGCACCGAGGTGGCGCGCCGTACGAGCGTGCGCCCTTCGCCCCGGCGGGCCATCCGGATCCGGACATGGGCGCTGCGGCGGAGGCACTCGGCGTCGAGCGCGGCGTGGCACGGGACCGGCAGGACCGCTACGCGTGCGCCAGCCACGCCAAGGCGGTGGCGGCCCGTGAGGCGGGGGGGTTCGACGGGGAGATCGTGCCCGTCGAGGGGCGCGGTCACGACCAGCGGCCACGCCTGTTGCGCCCGGCGTCGCTGGCGCGGCTGCCCGCGGCCTTCGTCCCGGGGGGCGCGGTGACCGCGGGCAACTCCGCCCCCAACAGCGACGGCGCGGCGGCGGTCGCCGTGGTGCCGGAGCGGCTGCGGGCCGGGCTGCCGGGGCTGCGGCTGCTGGCCGGAGCGGTGGTGGGCTGCGATCCCGCGCTGCCCGGCTGGGGGCCGGTGCCGGCCGTGCGGCGGCTGCTCGAACGTACGGGAGTGAGCATGGAGCGGATCGAGGCGGTGGAGATCGTGGAGGCGTTCGCGGCGCAGACGCTGGCGGTGACCGACGCGCTCGGGCTCGATCCGCTGGGCGCCGACGGCGAGCGGGTGTGCGGTGACGGCGGGGCGCTCGCGCTCGGTCACCCGTGGGGCGCGAGCGGAGCGGTCGTGGTCACGCGGCTGTTCGCCAGGCTCGTCCGCGGGGGCGCGCCGCCGGGGACGCTCGGGCTGGCGACGGCGGCGGTCGGCGGCGGGCTCGGAGTCGCGGCCCTGTTCGAGGTGGTGTGAGTGATCGAGCTGGTCGATGTGGGGGTCCGGCTCGGGCAGCGCGAGGTGCTGCGCGGAGTCACCGCCTCGCTCTCCGAGCGGCGGATCGGCGTGATCGGCGCCAACGGCTCCGGAAAGAGCACGCTGGCCCGGCTGTTCAACGGCCTGGCTCTGCCGACCTCGGGCAGCGTCACCGTATTCGGTGACGACACTCGGCGGCACGCGGCGCGGATCCGGCGGCGGGTCGGGTTCCTCTTCACCGACCCCGACGCGCAGATCGTGATGCCGACCGTGGCCGAGGACGTCGCCTTCTCCCTGCGCCGCAGGAAACTGCCCGGCGAGGAGGTGCGGCGCAGGGTCGAGGCGATGCTGGGGCGCTACGGCCTGGACGGGCACGCCGACCATCCCGCCCACCAGCTGTCGGGCGGTCAGAAGCAGCTCCTCGCGCTCTGCTCGGTGCTGGTGCTCGAGCCGGAGATCCTCGTCATGGACGAGCCAACGACCCTGCTTGACCTGCGCCACTCGCGCCTGGTCGCCGAGGCGCTGCGTACGCTGCCGATGCAGGTGGTCGCGGTCACCCACGATCTGCCCCTGCTGGAGGGCTTCGACCGCGTGCTGGTGCTCGACGAGGGCCGGATAGTGGCCGACGGCACGCCGGACGCGGCCGTCGGCCACTACAGGAAGCTCATGACGTGAACGGCCTCACGGGCGCCTACGTGCCGGGCGGCTCGCTCGTGCACCGCCTGCCGGTCGGGGCCAAGCTGGCGGCGCTGGCGCTGGCCTGCACGGTGCTCGTCCTGCTGCGCTCGCCGTGGGCGATGGCCGCCGCCGGCGGCGTGGTCGCGCTGCTGTTCGCCGCCTCGCGGGTGGGCGTGGCGGCCGCCTGGGCCCAGATCCGGCCGGTCCGCTGGTTCGCAGTAGCACTGTTCGGGATGCAGCTGCTGTTCGCCGACCTGCCGAGCGCGGTGCTGATCACGTCCAGGGTGGTGCTCGCCGTCGCGCTGGCCGGGCTGGTCACGCTCACGACCAGGACCTCCGCCATGATGGCGGCCCTGGAGCGCGGCCTGTCGCCCTTGCGATCGGTGGGGCTGGACCCGTTCAGGCTGTCGTTGCTGCTCTCCCTCACCATCCGCAGCGTGCCGGTCGTCGCCGACCTGGCGGCGCGGGTCCGGGAGGCGCAGCGGGCCAGAGGCGTCGAGTGGAGCGTGCGCGCCTTCGCCGTGCCGCTGGTGGTCAGCGCGTTGCGCCACGCCGACGCGCTGGGTGAGGCCCTGAGCGCTCGCGGTCTGGACGACTGAGCCGGGCTTCGAGGCCGTCGAGGACGGCCCGGAGACCGAACTCCTCGCGCGGCACGCACCCAGGGTGGGGCACGCGCCATCGTCTTGCACAAAGTTCAAGAAAGGACTTGCACAATGTTCAAGTTCTGGTCTAACTTCGACTTGAACAAAGTACAAGTTTCTAAGGAGAACCCCATGCTCGTCTCAGTCGCGGTCCTGCAACTCCTCGTCGCCCTGGCCTTCGTGAGCATCCCGGTCGTCCGTCACCGCTTCGGCGACAGCGCGAAGGTGAACGCGGAGGCGGAACTGACCCGCCAGGGTGTGCCCGTCTCCGTCCTGGAGGAGAACAAGCTCAGCTTCGACGCCAGCGGTCACGAGACGGCCGCCCCCGCCACGGTCGCCGTCATCATGGCGGTCCTGGCCGCGCTCAACCTCGCCGGCAGCCCCTGGGGAGAGGTCCTGACCTGGATCTTCCAGCCGCTCGTGCTCATCGGCAACGCGCTCATCCTCTACAGCCAGCTGACCGCCGCGAAGTCGGTGCGGTCCGCCTTCGCCCGCAAGGGCGACCCGATGCTCGCCCGCATCGACGTGCCGACGCTGCTCAGAGCCGCCGAGAGCGGCTTCCCCTCCTGGGTGCCCATCCTGCAGAACGTCCGGCACACGGTGGTGTTCGCCGGCTCGGCACTCGCCCTGGCAATACTGATCATCCTGTGACGAGCCTCGCCACCACCGCTCAGCCGTCGCGCCTGGCGCGGGCGCGGCGCTTGCCCTCGTGCATCGCCTGGACGCGGGCGATCGGGATCGTGTGGCCCTCCTCGATCAGGTCGGCGGGCAGCTCCTGCGGGGGCGGCATGCGCTCCGCCCACGGGTCGCCGTCGCCGAGCAGCCCGGGCGCGGTGCGCAGGGTGAAGTCGCCCGGCGCGACCTGGTCGAGGTCCTCCCACGCCACCGGGAAGGACACCGGCGCGCCCGGCCGGATCCGCGGGCTGTAGGCGGCCACCACGGTCGCGCCGCCGGCCCGCGTCGAGTCGAGGAAGACCTTCCCCGCACGGTCCTCGCGGATGAAGGCGGTGGTGCCGAGCGCCGGGTCGACGCGCTCGGCCCGCGCGGCCAGCGCCCGGGTGGCGGCGGCCAGATCGTCCAGCGCGATCCCGGCCACCACCGGCACGAACACGTGCAGCCCCTTCGCCCCGCTGGTCTTGACCGCCCCGGCCAGCCCGGCGTCGTCCAGCGCCTGGCGCACGAGCCGGGCGGCGCGCACCACCAGCCCGAACGCCTCCCCCTCCGGCGGGTCGAGGTCGAGGATCAGGTGCGTGAAATGATCACCGCGGATCAACCCCGGGTGGTACTCAACGGCCCGCTGGTTGGCGAACCAGAGCAGGGTCCGGCGGTCGTCGCACACCGCGTAGGTCACCTGCCGCTGCGACGCCTCCGCCCACATGGCCTGTGTACGGATCCAGGACGGGGCGTACTTGGGCAGGTTCTTCTGCATGAACGGCGCCTGGCCGGGCCGCACGCGGAGCACCGACAGCGGCCGGTCGCGCAGGGCGGGGATGATGCGGTCACGGACCGCGTCCAGATAGTCGACCAGATCCCGCTTCGTCGCATCCGCCCCGTCGAAGAGCGGCTGGTCGAGATTGGTCAGCGGCACGCCGTCCCGCGTCTCATCGCTGGTCACCCGCCCCACGATGCCCATCGGGAACGGCCAGGTCAACATCACCGGCCGGCGTCACACGCTCGGTCACACGGCCGTGCCGCATCGTTCGAGGCACTTCTCCTACGATGGAACGTTCCGGAAGGAATGCAGACATGAAAGCAGAACTCGAAGCCCTGAAAGAGCGCCAGCAGAAGACGTGGGCCAGCGGCGACTACGCCAGGATCGCCTGGCTGACGATCCCGCTTGCCGACGCCCTGTGTGACGGGGTCGACCTGCGGGCCGGTTCGACCGTCCTGGACGTGGCCACCGGCACCGGCCACGTGGCGCTCGCCGCGGCCCGCCGCTTCTGCGACGTCACCGGCATCGACTACGTGCCCGCCCTGCTCGAACGCGCCCGCCGGCGGGCCGAGTCGGAGGACCTGGAGATCGAGTTCCGTGAGGCCGACGCGGAGAACCTGCCGTTCGCCGACGCGTCGTTCGACTATGTGCTCTCGGCCATCGGCGTCATGTTCACCGCCGACCACCCGCGCGCGGCCGGCGAGCTGCTGCGCGTGTGCAGGCCCGGCGGGCACGTGGCCACGGCGAGCTGGACGCCGACGGGGTTCATCGGCGAGATGCTCAAGGTCGTCAGCCGCTACGCGCCCCCGCCGCCCGGAGCCCTGCCTCCGACGCGCTGGGGCACCGAGGGGACGATGCGGGAGCTGCTCGGCGGTGGCGCCGCAGAGCTGTCGTTCACCAACGCCTCGGTGACGCAGCGGTTCCTCTCGCCGGAACACTTCGCCGACTTCTTCATCGAGCACTACGGCCCGACGCTCAAGGCCGCCGAACGGCTCAACGACGAGGAGCGGCGCGCCTTCCGCGACGACCTGGTCTCCCTGGCCGGCAAGTCCAACCGCGCCGTGGACGGCACGCTGGTCCACGACTGGGAGTTCCAGATCACGGTCGCCACCAGGGCCTAGCCGATGGTGGCGGCCTCCGCCTGGGCCGCGACCCACGCCTCAGCTGAACGTCAG
This sequence comes from Nonomuraea sp. LPB2021202275-12-8, assembly GCF_037044575.1. NCBI lineage: Bacteria > Bacillati > Actinomycetota > Actinomycetes > Streptosporangiales > Streptosporangiaceae > Nonomuraea > Nonomuraea sp. LPB2021202275-12-8. The sequence continues at coordinate 75,764 of NZ_JBAHWD010000010.1, forward strand.
TGCCGGATAGGCGAACAGCATCACCGCGCCGAAGCCGAACTTCAGCAGCGCGTCGATCACCCCGAACACCGGGAGCGCCGCCTTGAGCTTGAGTCCGGCATAGGCGTTGGCCATGGTGAGCACGCCGAGAATGCTGATCAGCGGACCGTGCGCCAGCCCCATCGTGACGAAGTGCGCACCCACCACGAGCAGGATCCACAGCAGGATCGTCCGGTCGTCGGCGCCCTTGGTCCTGCTGAGCACCAGGAAGATCAGCCCCATCTCCAGCAGGAACGACCCCACCAGGCCGGCGATCTGCGCGAACGACGGCGTCCCCAGGCTGGGCAGCAGCGCGCTCAGGCCGCTGCCCACGAAGCCGGCGACGAAGCCGCCGATGACGAACGGCAGCCAGTACTTGGCGAAGATCCAGCTCAGCAGGAACCCCGTACCCACGCCGAGCAGGAACAGCCCGCCGCCGCGGATCAGGGGGTAGGGGTGGTCGGCTACGTCGGCGAGCAAGGCGAGGAGGGGGGACATTTCGGGTTCCTTCGGATTTGATCCACTTCGAGGCCATCATCCTCGCAGGTGATGCCGTCCCCACGCTTCCGCTCGCCCACCTGTGCTCGGGAGCGCCCCCGATCCCGCCGGGGGATCGGGGGCGCGTTCTCCCTCTGTCGTGCGGTCACCGCTGCTCCAGCGAAGTCGACCTCCAGCGCGTCCGGCGGGCGCGGCGAAGGGGGAGACGAATCAGGAGATCGCCGACGAGCTGTTCCTGTCGCGCCGGACGGTGGAGAGCCACGTCGCCAGCACCCTGCGCGAGCTCAGCCTGCCCTCGCGCAAGGCGTTGCGGGGCCCTGCAGGCGCTGCCGCCCGACCAGGGCCCGCACACGTCAGCCGCCGCTGTCGCCCGGAGCCTTGGCCAACAGCTCGCGCTCCTCCCGGGTGGGGATGAGCCCGGCCGGAGCGAGGATCTTGGACTCCTCGAACGGCGCCTCCGTGCTCGGCAACGGCGTCCGCGTGTTGATCGCCTTCACCCAGACGCGCACGGCGTCCACGAGCACGATGATGATGAGAATCGCGAACAGCGCCGCGAGGATCCCGTCGACGGTGGAGTTGACCACGATCTGCCGCATCGCGTCGACCGACTTCGCGGGGGCCAGCAACTCCCCCCGGTCCAGCGCGCCCTGATAGCGGTCGCGCTGGGCGAAGAAGCCGAGGGTCGGGTCGCCGGAGAAGACCTTCTGCCAGCTCGCGGTCAGGGTGACCGCGACGTCCCAGGCCAGTGGCACCGCCGTCACCCACGCCCACTTCAGCCGCCCGCTCTTGATCAGCAACGTGGTGGCCACGGTGAGCGCCACCGCGGCGAGCAGCTGGTTGGCGATGCCGAAGAGCGGGAAGAGCTGGTTGATGCCGCCGAGCGGGTCGTTGACGCCCTGATAGAGGAAGTATCCCCAGGCGGCCACGACGACGGCGCTGGACGCCACCAGGCCGGGCCACCAGCTCACCCGCCCGATCGGCTTCCACAGGTTGCCCAGCGTGTCCTGGAGCATGAACCGGCCGACCCGGGTCCCGGCGTCGACCGTGGTGAGGATGAACAGCGCCTCGAACATGATCGCGAAGTGGTACCAGAAGGCCTGCAGCGCGGCGCCGCCGAGGAAGCCGGAGAAGATCTGCGAGATGCCCACGGCCAGCGTGGGCGCGCCTCCGGTGCGCGCGATCAGGGTCTCTTCCTGTACGGCGTCCGCGGCGGACTGCAACTGTTCGGGCGTGATCACGAACCCCAGGTTGGTGACCGCCTGGGAGGCGGACTCGATGGTCGCGCCGACGACGCCCGCCGGGGAGTTCATGGCGAAGTAGAGGCCGGGGCTCAGCACCGACGCCGCGGTGATGGCCATGACGGCGACGAACGACTCCATCAGCATGGAGCCGTAGCCGATCATCCGGACCTGGGACTCCTTCTGGATCATCTTGGGCGTCGTGCCGGACGAGATCAGCGCGTGGAAGCCGGACAGGGCGCCGCAGGCGATGATGATGAACACGAACGGGAACAGCGATCCGGCGAAGACCGGCCCCTTGCCGTTGAAGGCGAAGTCGGTGAACGCGGTGTTCTGCAGCGGCGGGAGCGTGACGGCGATGCCGATGGCGATCAGCACGATGGTGCCGATCTTCATGAACGTGGACAGGTAGTCACGCGGCGCGAGCAGCATCCACACGGGCAGGACCGCCGCGACGAAGCCGTACGCGATCAGCCACAGCGCCAGCGCCGACGGGGTCAGCGTGAAGACGGACGCCCAGCTGGAGTCCTGCACCCAGCCGCCGGCCGCGATCGCCAGGAGCAGCAGGGCGACGCCGATCGCGGTGGTCTCGACGACCCGGCCCGGCCGCAGCACACGCAGGTAGAAGCCCATGAACAGGGCGATCGGGATCGTCATCGCGATCGAGAAGACACCCCAGGGCGACTGGGCCAGGGCGTTGACCACGACCAGGGCCAGCACCGCCAGCAGGATGATCATGATGGCGAAGACGGCGATCAGCGCCGCGGCCCCGCCGAACGGGCCGATCTCGTCGCGGGCCATCTGGCCCAGGCTCTTGCCGTTGCGCCGCATGGAGAAGAACAGGATGACCATGTCCTGGACCGCCCCGGCGAAGATCACTCCGGCGACGATCCAGATGGTGCCGGGGAGGTAGCCCATCTGGGCCGCCAGCACCGGCCCCACCAGGGGTCCGGCTCCGGCGATGGCGGCGAAGTGGTGACCGAACAGGATCCGCCGGTCCGTCGGGTGATAGTCGATGCCGTTGTTGAGCCGCTCGGCCGGGGTGGCCCTGCGGTCGTCGGCGCCGAGCACTCTGCGCAGGATGAACCGGGCGTAGAAGCGGTAGGCGATGGCGTAGGAGCCGAGTGCGGCGGCCAGCAGCCAGACCGCGTTGACGTTCTCGCCTCTCGACAGGGCGAGCACGCCCCACCCCGTGGCGCCGACGAGAGCGACCACCGTCCAGACGATGATGGAACGCACGTTCACCGATTACCTCCCATGGACGGGACGACCCAGGCAGCAGCGCAGTCCCGCGTCCGGTGGCAGATCGGTCGTGAAGCGCCGCCAGCGCCAGAGCGGGCGGCAGTCGATCGTCACTGGGAGCTCGACCAGATGTACCCAGGCGGTGGGGTGGGCGTACACCAGATTGGTCCCGAGCGGGCGTGCCCTGCGTGGCAGCCGGGACCGGCGCAGTGATCTGACCGAGAACTCCCCCGCGTCCGCGCAGCAGAGTCCGGTGACATGCCAGTCGAAAAAGATCACTTCGTCGGCGCGTAGCGCCTCACATGCGGCGGTCGTCAGCGTGATCCGGGACATCTGGGGCTCCTGAAAGTCCTGGTAACCCAGAAGCTAACGTCGGCCTTCCCCCTCCCGTAATGCCTGAAACACAGCATTCGTGTCTCTTGACGTGTCAGAGAGGAACACGGGAGCTCAGAAGCGGCGGCACTGGTCCTCCTTGTTGCCGCCGACCGAGTTGCGGCTTCCGGTCGGCCTCGGACTGTTCTGCCCGGCCACCAGAAGGATTTCGACCTGCGGTGAGGGATCCGTGAGGCGGACATTAGACGCTTCTCACGCAAACCTCGCCACATAGACCGTGTTGGTCGCCGGGCGACCCTGCAGATGGTTGGGGAAGGTGACGACGTGCGCCTCCCAGGCGCCGAAGACCTGCCCCAGGGCGCCGGTGAACTCGTCACTCGGCGGGTCGTTCGACCACAGGGCGAAGACGCCTCCGGGGTGCAGGTGGCCGGCCAGCCGGCGCAGCCCGTCCGGCTGGTAGAAGGCGGCATGGCCGGGGTGCAGGACGTGGTCGGGGGCGTGGTCGATGTCCACCAGGATGGCGTGGAAGCGCCGTCCCGGATTCGCCGGATCGAGCCCAGCGGGCGTGGCGGTCAGCGCGAAGAAGTCCCCGTGCACGAGCCGGCAGCGGGCATCCGCCGTCAGCCCGGGGCCGAGCGGCAGCAGCCCGCGCTCGTGCCACTCGATCACCTCCGGCAGCGCGTCGATCACCACGAGGGAGCGCACCCGCTCGTCCTCCAGGACCGAGCGCGCGGTGTAGCCCAGGCCGAGCCCGCCCACGGCGACGTCCAGCCCGTCCTGGTCCAGGGCCGCCAGGCCGAGCCTGGCGAGCTGGATCTCGGCCTCGGTGAACAGGCTCGACATCAGGAAGTCGTCGCCCAGCTTGATCTCGTAGACGTCCGTGCCGAGAGTGGGCTCGCGCCGCCTGCGCAGGCTCAGGTCACCGAGCGGTGTGGGCCGCCAGTCGAGCTCTTCGAACCGGACGCCCATCGCGTTCTCCCGTGTCGTCGCCGCGCCGCCGTGCCCCTGTCGGCCCGCGTCGCGCTGGCCAGGGTAGCTGGCGCCGCCCCACCGGATCGTTGGGTACAGTGACGTGCGCCGAAACCCTGGCTGTTCGAGACCCACGGAGTGACACGATGACGGACGTTGCCGGGGAGGCGAGGCGGCGCAGGACGTTCGCGGTGATCAGTCACCCGGACGCGGGCAAGTCCACCATGACCGAGGCCCTGGCGCTGCACGCCTCCGCGATCACGCAGGCCGGAGCGGTGCACGGCAAGGCCGGGCGGCGCGGCGTCACCTCCGACTGGATGGAGATCGAACGCACCCGCGGCATCTCCATCACCTCGGCGGCGCTGCGGTTCGAGCACCGCGGCCACGTGTTCAACCTGGTCGACACGCCTGGCCACGCCGACTTCTCCGAGGACACCTACCGGGTGCTGGCCGCCGTCGACTGCGCGGTGATGCTGATCGACGCGGCCAAGGGCATGGAGCCCCAGACCATGAAGCTGTTCGAGGTCTGCCGCCACCGCCGCATCCCGGTCATCACGTTCGTCAACAAGTGGGACCGGCCCGGCCGCGAGGCGCTGCAACTGCTCGACGAGATCGAGGAGCGCACCGGCCTGCGCCCGACACCCGTCACCTGGCCGATCGGCATCGCCGGAGACTTCCACGGCGTGGTCGACCGCGCCGAGGGGCGGCTGATCCGCTACCTGCGCACCCCCGGCGGCGCCACCAGAGCGCAGGAGGCCGATCTCACCGCCGAGCAGGCGCAGGACGAGTGGGGAGCCGACTGGCAGCGGGCCGGCGAGGAGGTGGCGCTGCTGGACGAGATCGGCGCGGACCACGACCAGAAGGCGTTCGAGTCCCACGAGTCGACTCCCGTGCTGTTCGGCGCCGCGCTGACCAACTTCGGCGTCGGGCGGCTGCTCGACGCCCTCGCGGACCTGGCTCCGGCTCCCGGTCCCCGCCTCGACCTCGGCGATCAGCCGCGCCCGGTGGAGGCGCCGTTCTCCGGGCTGGTGTTCAAGGTCCAGGCCAACATGGACCCCGCGCACCGCGACCGGATCGCGTTCGTCCGCGTCTGCTCCGGCCGCTTCCAGCGCGGCATGGTCCTCACCCACGCCGCCACCGGCCGCCCCTTCGCCACCAAGTACGCCCAGGCGATGTTCGGGCAGGAACGCGCCACCGTCGACGAGGCCTTCCCGGGTGACGTCGTCGGCCTGGTCAACGCCACCGCGCTGCGGCCCGGCGACACCCTGTACGACGGTCCGGCGGTGACCTACCCGCCGATCCCCAGCTTCGCGCCGGAGCACTTCGCCGTCGCCCGCGCCCGCAACAGCGGCAAGTCCAAGCAGTTCCGCCGCGGCATCGACCAGCTCGACGCCGAGGGCGTCATCCAGGTGCTGCGCTCGGACCTGCGCGGCGACCAGGCTCCCGTGCTCGCCGCCGTAGGGCCGATGCAGTTCGAGGTCGTCCAGCACCGCCTGGCCGCCGAGTTCGGCGCCGAGATCAGCCTGGACCACCTCGAATACACCCTGGCCCGCCGCACCGACAGCGCCTCGGCGGAGCTGATGGCCGGTCAGCGCGGCGCCGAGGTCCTCGTCCGCAGCAACGATCAGGCGCTGCTGGCCGTCTTCACCGACCGCTGGCGGATGGGCTCCATCAAGTCCGACCACCCCGGTCTGGTGCTGGAACCCCTCATCGCGGACACCACCGCAACCGGCTGAACCTTCTCTTATCGGGCGGCGTATCTCCGATTAGCCGCCAGAGAGAGGGCGATCATGCAGTTTTCCCGGTTCCGGGTCGCGGTGGTGGCCGTGGCCCTGTCCGTACCGTTGCTCGCCGCCTGCGCACCCGCCAGCGGCGAGCCCGTCTCCGCCGCGACGACCGGAGACGCGTCGGCGGCCTACGGCGACGCCGACATCCGCTTCGCCCAGGAGATGATCCCCCATCACCGGCAGACCATCCAGATCGCCGAGCTCGTGGCCGAACGGACCACCAACGAGTACGTCTGGAAGCTCAGCGAGGACCTGATCCACGACGAGCGCGCCGACATCACTCTGATGACGACATGGCTGCGGTCCTGGAAGAAGCAGGTGCCGGCGGAGAACGCGGCAAGCACCCACTCCATGCCCGGCATGCTGTCCGCGCAGCAGATCTCCACGCTGGGGCGGCAGTCCGGCGCCGAGTTCGACCGCTCGTGGCTGACGACCCTGTCCAGGCACCTCGGCCACGGGGTCGAGATGGCGCAGACCGTACAATCTCGCGGCAAGCACGCGCCTACGGCCGACCTCGCGGGCAGGCTCATCACCGAGCAGCGCGCGAAGATCGCCGAAATCGCCGCACATCTCACCTGATCGCTGGACACGGGGTGGTTGCCCTGGATCGTCAGGGCCGGCTCGGAGTACCCCGGCCATCGAGGAACGTGTATTCGTGCCTGTCGAAGTCCAGCGTCCACGCGTACTCGGCGAGGAACGCCTGGGAGAGCAGCCCCTCGACCGTGATGCCGCCGAAGCCGGACCACGGCGCGGTCCTGGTCGGGGCGATCGACAGGAGGTGGCCGGGCTGCTCCAGCGCCCCCAGCCGCAGGGGGTGGGCGGCCTTCAGGTGGGTGGCGGCGAGGTCGGCGCGGGGCACGCCCCACGCGCGGTACTGGGACCTGGTGGCGAGCACGGCCGCCTGCCTGAGCGTGCCGTCCTCGTCCTCCAGCACGTGGACCAGGCCCGAGTCGACGAAGAAGACGAGATCGCGGGTGCCGTAGCCGCCCCTGGCGAACATGAAGTGATCGCCCCACAGGTAGAACGGGACCTGCGTCCCCACCGGCGGCGCGTGCCGGCCGCGCGGGGCGAGGAGCAGCCGGCCGGCGGGGGTGTCGACGGTGGACAGGAAGCGCCGCAGCAGGCAGGTGCCCATGATCACGATGTCCTGGGCGCCGGTCAGCGTCGGCACGACGTCCACCGGCACGTTCGCCAGCACCGCCCCGCCGAGGTCCAGCTCGTGCGCGAGGCCCACCCGGACCTGCGTACGGGTGACGCCGTGGAAGCGACGGCCGTTCGGCACGGACTCGACGCCCATCGCCGCCGCCCGCTCGGCGCCCATCACCAGGAACGTCCCTCCGGTGTCCAGGTGCAGCAGGACCTGATGGCCGTTCACCGCGCCTTCGACGGCGGGCAGGTACGCGGCCAGCGGGTGATCGGCGAAGGGCAGAGTGACGGGCTCGGGCGCCTTGACCGTCATGGGGTGATCGCGCCGCAGCGCCAGGTCGGGCGGGACGCGGCGGCGCCTGCGGCGCAGGTGCTCGCACGCTCTGTCCGGGAGGTCCAGGTGCAGCCAGGCGTGCGCCACCGGCTCATCGAGCGCGCGGAGCCGGTGCGCGTTGGTCAGGGCCTCGTAGCGGGCCAGCGCCGGCTCGAACCGGCCACGTACGAGATCCGCCAGGACGAGCAGGCGGTCGTCGCCCGCCTCGGCCGCCAGGCGCGCGGCCTCCTCCACCTCCCCCGAGATCCACGCCTGCCGGGCTGCGCGGGGTCGTGACGGTGTCATGCCGGCTCCGTTCCGAGCGTTGTGCGCCTAGCCGAGCCCCACCTTGACGTTATTCGCTATTCCGTAATTACGGAATAGCGTACTTATCCGGAATGCGCCGATGAGCACCATCCAGGGCGGATTCGTCATCCGCCCATTCGCCCGGGAGCGGGCCTCGCCGAGATCATTTCCGGTGGCATGATGCCGGGATGGACAGACCACTCGTCGTTCCCGAACTCCCCGCGGGTGAGAGGTTCACGCTCCGCCCGTGGCGGCTGGACGATGTCGCGCTGGTGCGAGAGGCCTCCGAAGACGCGTACATCCCTCTGATCACGAGCTTGCCGGCGAATTACACGGACGAGGAGGGCGCCGCGTTCATCCGACGGCAGTGGAGCAGGGCCACCAGCGGGGTCGGCTACTCCTTCGCGATCGCGGATGCCGGTGCGGGCCGGGCGGTGGGACAGATCGGGCTGTGGCTGGGCCCGCACGGCCGGGCCTCGGTGGGTTGCTGGGTCGTGACGTCCGCCCGCGGTCAGGGCGCCGCGGGCGCGGCGTTGCGGGCGGTCTCGTCCTGGGGCCTGCAAGAGCTGCGGATCCCGCGGCTGGAACTGCACGTGGAACCGTGGAACGCGCCGTCCCGCAGGACCGTTGAGCGCGCGGGGTTCGTCCGTGAGGGGCTGTTGCGCAGTTGGCAGGACGTGGGCGGCGAGCGGCGCGACATGTACGTCTACTCGAAGCTGGTCGACGACCTCTGAGCTCCCCAGGCGCTCTGGCGTCAGGGCCGGCGAGGCGGACCGGCCCCGTCGTTCAGGTGGGCCAGATGCGCGGGAAATCCCGCTCTGTCCGCCATCGCCCCGCCTCACGCAGGGCGAGCACGAGTCGTCCCGCGCTCCAGGATCCCCGCACCTCGACGCTTTCGTCCCGGAAGTGGCTCCGCGTGGTGAAGGAGATGGAGCCGTCGGAGATCTCATAGCGCGCGAGGTGGACGCCGCCGAGCGGCTCCGCCTCCCGGTGGAGCCAGGTCGCGACGGCCTGCCCCTCGGCCGGTCCCGGAGACGGCTTGACCAGCACGTCAAGCACTACGCCGTCGGGATAGAACCGGAACACCTGTTCTTCGGCCGCGTAGATTCCGGATGGACGTGCCCGGCCCGCCTTTCGTGCCATGACATCCCACCATAGTGATCTCGGCGCGTGGCGAGCCTGAGGGATGACCGGCCTATCTCCAGCCGCCTTCGGGGAAGGTCCAGCCTTCGCGCCCGCCTTCGTCGATGACGTGTTCCGCGGCCGGCCGCTGCCCCGAGAACTCCAGCCAGCCGCGTACATAGACCCAGGTACCCATGACGCCATGATGTCGGCAGCCGCGGCTTCGCAGGCCGCCGGCTACGGGGCGATCGTGGTCTTCCGCAGAATGTCGGCAAGCGCGGCGTAGTCGACCTCCTGCCCTTCCGCGATGTCGACGCACTTGCGGTCCCCCTTGCCCAGTGCCCGGACGAACCCCTTGACCACGGGGATCTCCGTGGCGTTGAACACCATGAACGAGACCTTGTTCCGGGCGACCGCTATGACGGCCGCGTGGTCGCCGTTCTGAAGGAAATGCGGCTTGCCGTACTGAAGCTGTTCTTCGACCTCGGGAACGGTCTCGTGGACCATCAAGCGCAGCTTCTCGCAGACGGCCGTCTGCCAGGGCGCGGCGCCGTCGATGTACCGGGTGACTTCGTCGTTCATCGCTGTCTCTCCTGACGTCGCTTCCGTGAACCCCTTCGAGTACCTCTCCTGCCGTGTCAGTCGACGAGGGCCCCGGCGGAGATGTTCACCTGCGTGGAGGTGATGCTCCTGGCCTGCTCCGACACCAGGAACGCGGCGACGCGGCCGACATCGTCCAGGGTCGCCGCCCTCTTGAGCAGCGTGGCGTCGACCATCTGCTGCTTGTACGGGGCCGTCTCGGGGAGATCGGGGAGGGTCTCGGGGATCCCGCCGGTCCGCATCGAGACGACGCGGACGGAGTGCGGGCCGAGCTCGCAGGCCCACTGGCGGCGCACCGCCTCGACCAGGTCGAAGCCGACCTGTACGGTGCCCATGCCGGGCATGGAGTTGGTCGGATCGGAGCCGCCGAAGTGCAGGATGACTCCCGAGCCCTGTTTGACCATGTGCCGTGCGGCGGCCTGGGCGGTCAGCAGGAACGAGCGCGCCACCTTGTCCATCGCGCGTCCGAAGTCGGCGACGGGCATGTCGAGCAGCGGCACGAACAGGGCGTCCTGTGAGATGACGTTCACCGAGATGTCGACGCTGCCGGTCTGTGCCGCGATGGAGTCGACCCAGCCGTTGACGGCGGTCTCGTCCAGGGCGTCCACGATCGCCGTCTCGGCCAGGCCGCCGTCGCGCCGGATGTCGCCGGCGACGGCGTCGAGCCTGTCGGGGGTGCGACCGGCGAGGAAGACCCTCGCGCCCTCGGCGGCGAAGGCCCGCCCCATCGCGCCGCCGATGGCGCCGCCTCCCCCGTAGATCACCGCGGTCTTGTTCGCCAGAAGCATGGTCGTCTCCGTCCGTCGGTTCGATGTCTCGAATATAGGAACGGCACGTCAAGGCGGCATCGGCCTGATGACCGCATCGGTGGATGCGCTGGTCAGCGGGGCCGGCGAGGGTGACTCGGTCCGGGATTCGGGTCCTCGTCGGTGCGGCTGCGGCCGGGAGTTAAGTACGTCGACTGATACGGGCTTACAGCTCGAGTTTCGCGAGCTCCATCCGGCGGGTCACGCCGATCTTCGGATAGGCCCGGTAGAGGTGGTGGCCCACGGTCCGCGGGCTGAGGTACAGCCGCGCCGCGATCTCCCTGTTGCTGTGCCCGGCGGCGGCCAATCGCACGACCTGGAGTTCCTGCGGGGTCAGCCGCTGGAGCGGGTCGTCGGCCTGGGCGCGGGTCACCGGCCGGTCGCCGAGCACCGCCAGCTCGGCGCGGGCACGCTCCGCCCACCGCGCCGCGCCGAGCCTGGCGAAGGTCTCCTCCGCCTGTGCCAGGACGGCGCGGGCCTCAGAGCGGCGACGCTTGCGGCGCAGCCATTCGCCGTAGACGAGCCTGGTCCGCGAGAGTTCGTACGGCCGGCCGGGGACGAGCTCCAGCGCGGCGCGATAGTGCTGTTCGGCCTGGTCCCCGTCGCCGAGCATGGCCTGGCAACGCGATTCCAGAGCCTTCCCGACGGCACTGTGCTCGGCCCACGCCGCCAAGGCCGGCAGGTGCCGGCGGGCCTGGCCGGCGCGTCCGGCGCGAATGGCGGCTTCGACCTGATCCGGTACGGCCCTGATGAGCAGATCGTGCCGGGCGGGTCCCCCGCATACCTCGTCGAGCCGGTCGGCCGCCTGCTCGAAGCGCCCGTCGGCGAGATCGAGCAGGCCCTCGCCCCACGCGGCCAGCGCCGCGTTGGTGGGATGCGGCGCCGCGTGTTCGCGTACCTCGCCGGCCAGCGCACGGCAGTGGGCGACGTCGCCGGTCACCGCGGCGAGCCACACCGAGATGGCCTTCAGCACGGTCACCTGCATGTCCATGCCGATGTCGGACGCCAGCGAGAGGCCTTCGGCGACGTCGGCCTGAGCTCCGCGGAAGTCGCCGCGTAACAACCGCCCGATCGCCAGAGGCTCCAGCGCGTAGGGCAGCCAGCCGAGCGCCCCGGCCGCCCTGACGTCGGCCACCAGCGACTCCAGCACGTCCGTCGCCGCGTCGTCGTCCGCGGTCAGCAGCCCCATGAACCCGGCGATCACCCGCTCCACGAAGTCCTGGACGGTGCCGGCCCTGACCGCCTCGACCAGCGCGCGCATCGGTACGACCGCCGCGCCCGGATCTCCGCCGGCGAGCCTGCCGTACCCGATCAGCGCCGCGACGACGGGTCTCAGCGCCGCATCCGGGGGCAGTTGGACGGTCTCCAACTGGGCGACGGCGCGGCCGAGGAGATCGTGTGCGCAGGCGTCACGGGCTGCCCACACGGCCTCGGTCAGCATGGACACCGCCCGTTCCGGGTGGCTCCGCGTGATCAGCGTGGCGCCCTGCAATGCCAGAGCGGCGTCGGCGGCAGGTGAGGTGCTCTCGTAGGCCACCTGTGCCCGCACGTAGATCGCCTCGGCGACGACGGCGGGCCTGTCGGTCAGGGCGGCGGCCTCGGTCGCGAGCCGGGTCGCCCACCCGGGGCGGCCGGCGTCGTAGGCCGACCGGGCGGCACGGACGATCCGCTGGGCCTTGCCTTCCTGGTCGGCGCTGAGCCGCGCGGCCCGCTCGTACGCCAGGGCGACCGCTACCGTCCCGCCTCGATGCCGGGCCCGCTCTGCTGTGCGTTCCAGGTCTCCGGCGACTTCCTCGTCGGGGCCGGTGGTGGCGGCTGCCCGGTGCCAGGTGCGGCGATCGTGATCCTCCGCGGGGGACAGAGCACGGGCCAGGGCTGCGTGCGCGGCGATGCGCTGGTGGTGCGGGGCACTCTGATAGACGGCCGAGCGGATGAGCGGATGGCGGAACCTGATCTCGTCTCCTGATGTGACGACGAGACGGGCCTCCTCGGCCGGGCCGAGATCGACAGGTGACGCGCCGAGACTCGCGCCCGCCCGCAGGACCAGATCCAGCTCGGCCGTCCCGTCGGCCGCCGCCAGGAGGAGGAGCAGGCGGGTGGCGTCGGGCAGGTCGCCCGATTGGGCCCGGAAGGCGTCCTGGACACGTCCGGTGACCCTCAGCGGGCCGACCGGCGCGACAGGACCGTTCCGCGACACGTGCGCGAGCTCTATCAGGGCCAGCGGATTGCCGCCCGCCTCGTCGAGCAGGCTGTCGCGCACCGGAACGGTCAACTCGGGGGCGCATTCCAGCAGCAGTTCCAGGGCTGAGCCGCGGTCCAGCCCGTCCAGCCGCATGGCCTCGATCCCCGGAGTGAGGAAGGGCTGCGCGGTGTCCCGTACCGCGAAGACCATCACGATCGGCTCCTCGTGGAGCCGCCGTGCCGCGAACAGCAGCGCGTCCGAGGAGGCCCGGTCCAGCCACTGGGCATCGTCGATCAGACAGACCAGCGGTCGCCGCCCGGCAAGATCCGACAGCAGGGTCAGCGTCGCGGCGCCGACGAGGAACGGGTCGCGCACCGGGACCTCCGCCAGCCCGAAGACCGACCGCATGGCCTCCGCCTGCTGCTCCGGCAGCACGTCCAGCCGGTCCACGAACGGATGCAGGAGCAGGTGCAGGCCACTGAACGGCAACTCGGCCTCGGTCTCGATGCCGACCCCCCGCAGTAGCCGCATCCCGTGCGCGGCCGACGCGAGATCGTCGAGCAGGGCGGACTTGCCGACCCCCGCCTCGCCCCGGACCGCCAGGGCCCCGCTGCGCCCGTCCCGAGCCTCCGCGAGCAGCCGCTCCAGGCGACTCCGCTCAGGGCGGCGTCCTTTCAGCATGACCGCACAGTAACGCCTCGCCGTACAGACACCCCCATACCACCAGTTTCATCGACGGCGACTGGCGGCGCAGACGACGCAGGTCCGGGTAGCCGGGAGGATCATCAGACGCTCGACGGCGATGGGCTGCCCGCATTTCGCGCAGATCCCGTAAGTGCCGTGGCGTAGCCGCTCGAAGGCGAGGTCCAGATCGGCGAGGTGCGTCCGGGCCTGGTCGAGGAGGGTCTGGACGTGGGCCCGCTCGAAGGCGGTGGACGTCCCCTCAGGGTCGTGCTCGTCGTCGGGGGCGGTCAGCGCCGACGATTCCACGATCGCGTCCCGGTCACGGCCCAGTATGGCGACGCGGGCCGTCGTCATCTGATGGTCGGCCCGGAGCAACTCTCGCATGGTCTCCTGCTCCGAAGGGGAGAGCACCGGGCCCCGATCGCCGTCGTTCATCACAGTCCCCCTTCCCCGCCAGGCTACGTGCCTGGCTGCCGACCAGGGCGGCGCGAAGGACGGAAGGCGACGCGCCGCCGCACTCAACCTCCGCCGCCTGGTCAACCTCGGCCTCACCAACGGTGAGCTGGGCATTGCGCTGGTGGGCGAGCAAAGAACCGTGTGCACCTCGATCTCGCCACCACCTCTGCGGCCCATCAGGCGGAGTTGGTCGCGCGCCTCCAGGCTCTCGGTGCGACGCCCGCGCACGTGGGCCAGGGCAAAGTGCCGTGGATGGTCCTCGCCGACCCGGAGGGCAACGAGTTCTGCGTCCTCGCCCCGTCCTGACGCGAAGCTGCTGCGGCGTCTCGGTCGATTCGGGCGGCGAGAGCTTGCCTGTGGGGGGCGAGATCAGCTCGCTCGGCTGGTGAGGCCCGCCGGAGGTGTCACGCCGAGGTGGTCGGCAGGCCGAGTTCCCCGCAGCCGGCCGCTCAAGTCCAGGGCCGGCAGGCGGACCATAGGGCGAAAAAGGGAAGGCGGACGCAGGAAGGCCCGTGTCAGGATGGGCGCTTTCCGGCCCAACGCGAAAAGGAACCGAACGACCGTGCCTCGCGCCGTCACCTTGATCCGTTCCGCCTCCCTGTCCGACGTCGCCGAATACGCCTACGCGGCCACGGCGCCCGCCGAGTCACGACTCATCTTCCTCGCCGGAGCCTGTCCGCTGAACGAGGACGGCTCGACGGCAGCACTCGGGGACTACGCCGGCCAAGCGGCGAAAGCCATCGAGAACATGCTGGCGGCTCTCACCGCCTCTGGCGCATCACTGCAGGACGTCATCAGCACGAGGGTCCTCGTCGCGTCCACGCGGCAGGAAGACCTGGTGGCCGCGTGGGAGGTGGTCCGGGACTCGTTCGGTGAGCATGACGTGCCGAGCACCCTGATGGGCGTCACCGTATTGGGCTACCAAGGCCAACTCGTCGAGATCGAAGCCGTCGCCGCCGTACTCGACGCCTGACCGTCCCGCCGGGCCGCCCTGGAATCAGTTCTGAGATCCACTGCCGGGCCATTCAGGGAGGGCGAGCCTGACGTGTCCGATCCCCACGTTCTCGCTCGGCTGGATGGCGATGGAACGACTCCACCGGGAACGCCTGAAGTGGCAGGCCCTCGAACCGGACCCGCCCACTGAGCTCATTTCACCGGGTCCGTGACCCACACGACAGCGGCCTCGACGTCGAACCGGGTCTGTTGCCGCCTTGAGGTCAGGCGGTCATGCTTGGGAGTTCGATGCCCTTCCGTCGCATTTCTCTCGCGCTTCGACATCTGGCACGGCCGAGGGCGGCTCTGCGAACATGGGCTGGGGGGAGTTAGGGGGATGACTCGGATGGCGTTGAAGGTCGAGAGTCGATCGTCCGACTCGCCGTATATCGAGCGGGTGTGGCGGAGCAGGAGCGATGAGGTCAGCCGGATGACCTCGGTCGCGACAGCGCATTGGGATCTCGTTTTCTGGGAGCACCGCGGTCAGGTCAACGTGGCCGTTCAAGGGCCGGAGTCGAGGGCGAGTCCGGCCCCCGTTCCGCAGGACGCCACGTTCTTCGGGATCATCTTTTCGCTCGGCATGTCGATGCCGCATATTCCGATCAGCCGGCTCGTCGACGGCTCCGCGGAGATTCCCGATGCGACGCGCAGATCGTTCTGGCTTAAGGGTTCCGCCTGGCACCTTCCCGACTACGACAATGCCGAGGCGTTCGTACGGCGGATGGTGCGTGAAGATGTTCTGGTCCGTGACCCGATCGTGGACGCCGTGCTCCGTGGCGCGTCTCCGGATGTGTCCGAACGCACCGTCCAGCGGCGCTTCGTGGCGGCGACCGGGCTCACCCGCGGCGCGGTCCGGCAGATCGGTCGTGCCAGGCGGGCTGCGGTCCTGATCCAGGAGGGTGTGCCGCCCCATGACGTGATCCACCGGCTCGGATACTTCGACCAATCACACCTGGCGCGCTCGCTGACCCGCTATATCGGGCGGACCGCCATGCAGTTGATAGATGGGGATCCGTCGCAGCCGCTGTCGCTTCTGTACAAGACCTGAGCACTCGTTCTCGCCTAGCCTCCCAGTCGCAGGCGACGACGGGGGGAATCGTCTTCGTGCGCGGGGATCCTCGTCGTATTGTGCGCCGCGTGATGGTGAACCAACCCTTGACGGCAAAGGAACAGAGCAATGGCTAAGATCATCTCGAACTTCTTCATCTCCGTGGACGGCGTGGTCGAGGCGCCGGACCAGTGGCACTTCCCCTACTGGAGCGACGAGATGGGCGCCGTGGTCGAGGCGGGTATGCAGAGCTCGGTGGGGATGCTGATGGGGCGCAAACTGTACGAGGAGTGGGCCGCGTACTGGCCGACGGCGGAAGCCGACCCGGACGTCGCCAAGTCCATCAACAACGCCCGCAAGTTCGTCGTGTCGAACACCCTGGAGAAGGCGGACTGGAACAACACCACCATCATCTCCGGTGACGTGGCGGCCCAGGTGCGCGAAATCAAGAAGGAGCTCGACGGCGACATCCAGATGTCCGGCTCCGCGACGACCGTGCGATGGCTCCTGGCCAACGGGCTCCTCGACGAGCTGAAGCTGCTCGTCCACCCGATCGCCGTCGGCCATGGCCAGCGGCTGTTCGAGGACACCCCCACCCACCCGCTGAAGCTGGTCGAGTCCGAAACCTTCCAGACCGGCGTGCTCAACCTGACCTACGTTCCGGACGCCGGCTGAGCGAGCCGTACATCCACGCGCTGACCCACCCGGAGGTCATCGGGCCTGCTTACCTCGGCTGCCTCCGGGCCCGGCTCAGATCGCCTCGGCCAGCCGGGCGGGCGGCGCGTCCTTCAGCATGAAACCGCCCGCCCCGGCAGCCGGCGCCTTACGGAGCGTCTCGCCCCTCCCGCCGAGGTCAGTCAGCGGGCGCTGCCGAGCACGAGCATGAGGTGCTCGTTCTCGCCGTGCCGTACCGTCTCGGTGCGATGGAAGCCCAGTTTCTCCAGGAGCCGCACCGAACCGGTGTTCTCGGCGAAGGGGTCGGCGTGAAGGGGGCGGGCTTCCTCCCGCTGGAGAAAGAGCGTCAGCGCCTTGGTGCCGACGCCTTGCCCCCAGTAGGGACGACCGAGCCAATATCCGATGAAACGCCGGTCCTGTACCCACCAGGCCACGACATGACCAGCCGGCTCGCCACCCACGGTGACCGTCTGCACGAAGACGGTGGCGTCTCCCAGGATCTGGGTGGGCGCTTCTCGATTCCTGATCGATCAGGTCCCCACGACAGGCTCCGATCCGCAGCTCTTTACCGCATCCGAAATTGTCGCCGCCGGAATCCGCTGGACTCATTTGTGAGGTGGCCCGGCCGCATACGCCTCTGCTGCGCCAGGCGGCCGAGACTTTTCGCGAATGTGCGGTGCGGGGATGGCATCATCGGCAGCATGTTTCGTCGATACGTTGTCGGCATCGGATTGACGGTCGGAATGCTGTCCGGTTGCTCCGAGTCGCCGTATCAGTTGCCGGACCGCAACACGCCGGCTGTGCGAGCTGAGGAGAAACGCCTCGCCGCGCGTCTGCCAGACAGTTTGCTTTGGGGCCGGGGTACCTGCGAGGTCCGCCTACTCGGCAGGGAGGGCTCCTCGTCGTTCGCCTGGGCGATCTGCACGATGACGCCGACGGCTGACATTCCACCGGGAGGCACTTCCATGCCCGTGCGGGTGGACGGAGATCAGGTCAGGAAGCCCGTCGACGGTGGGGGCTATGCGGACAGCGTCAGGCGTATGTTCCCGCCCCGTCTGGCGGACATCGTGCTCCACGAGCCTGAGAGGCTGCGCCCGTAGCTCACGCAGCGCACGATCAAGGTTTGTCCCTCTGCCACGTGTCGAATTGGAGGGGCGTATCCATGACTTCCTTGAGCTGCTTTGCCCTGGTCACACAGTCGGGGCAGACATGTTCCTTGACCGATCTGGCGGTGGCTTCCGGTGTCGGCTCACGGAAAGTCCCTGACACCGTCATGCCCAGCGGAAGATTGGTCCCGGGGTCCATCATGACCGTCATGACATTCGCAGGGGTGAAGCTGAAGGTGCGCTTGCACAAGTAACATCTGCCGATTGTCGTGATCTGCTCGTCTGCCATAAAGCGTCCACCCTCCTCCATAGCACCGTACAACGTGCGACCGGATAGCGGGCCACCGAACCTCCGCGGGCTGGTGGAGGTACGGGTCGACGCCCGATGTCACCGGCGGACCCCGCCCTGTCTATCCTGCGTGCATGCTGATCACGGACGAGGAATTGGCTCTCACGGCAGCGCAAGCAGGAGCCGCTGTCGTGCGGTCCATGTACGGCGCGTCGCTGACGCGCTTCCAGAAGTCTGAGAGCGACTTCGCAACGACTGCTGACATCGAAGCGGAGAACGCCATCCTCGACGTCGTCCGCACCGCCCGACCGGATGACGCCGTGACCGGCGAGGAGAGCGGGTGTACGGGCTCGGGCAGCGCGGAGCGCATGTGGCTGGTCGATCCCCTGTGCGGCACGCTGAACTACGCCGCGCGGAGCATGCTGGTCGCGGTGAACATCGCCCTGCGCGTGGGTTCGGACATCACGGTGGCGGCCTCAGCCGACCCGTTCGCCGAAGAGGTGTTCTGGACGGACGGCGATCACGCGTACGTCCGCCGCGACGGCGTCGACGAGCGACTCACGCCGTCGCCCGATTCGCGGCTGGTGGACGTCAACCTCGATCCCCCGTTTCCGAACGAACCGAGCTTCCGGGCTGCCCGGCTGCTTGCCGACCCAGGGTTCGTCGAGCGATTCAGCCCCCGCGTCGTCTCCACCACCCTGGCAGTGGCCTGGGTCGCCGCCGGCCGGCGAGCCGCGTACGTCACCGACGGCCATCTGCGGGACAGCGTGCACTTCGCCAGCGGGATCGCGCTGTGCCAGGCCGCCGGCTGCGTGGTGACCGGCATCCACGGTCAGCCACTGCACACCGGCGCGGGCGGGCTCGTCGTGGCGGCTGACCTGGACACGCACGCCGCATTGCTGAAACTCATCGGCAACCGGTTCCCGCCGGATCGGTAGCCCGCACGTACCGCACGGTCGGAATCTTTGACACTCAGGCGGGTGACTCGTCTGCCAAGATGCGGTCCAGGGTGCGTCGGCCCAGCCGGCTCATGGCGGGATTGGTTTCGAGGTAGTACCAGACGAGCCCCATCGCCTGTTCGAAGGCCCACGCTCTGCCCCGCTCCCATTCAAGGTCGTCGCACTCGAGGTCCAGACGGAGCACCTGCCGCGGCCCGGCCTCGAGCAGATGCCAGGCACTCACGAGATCCAGAGCGGGATCGGCCGGTCCGAAGTCGCCGTTGTCGAGGATCCCGGCCAGCCGACCAGCGGACACGAGCACGTTGCCGGGAATGAGATCACTGTGGGCCATCACGTCGGCTGCTCTGCGCGGCAGGCTTCGAAGGTCTTTCCACACCTGGCGAAGCTCACGTACGTCCAGGAGTTGTTCGCTCTGCTTGAAGCAGGTCTCCATCCACGCGTCGTGGGACCGGAGGTCGCCTCCCCGGCCTCTGCCGACGAACGTACGGCCACGCGTGTCGATGGCGCGCAGGTCCCTGATGAGATCGGCCAGGTCGTGGGCGAATGCGACCGATTCGCCCGGGTCCTCATCGGTGGCCACGACGCCGGGCAGCCACGTCTGCACCGACCACGGAAGCGGGTATCCCGCGCCGGGTTCACCGAGCGTGACCGGCTCGGGCGTGGGGAACCGCGTGCGACATGCCAGCTCGCGGGCTGCTTCCGCCTCGGACTTCAGCCGGCGCCGCGTCGCGTCGACGTCCCCGGGCTGCAGAGGGAACCGAGCTGTGAAGCGGTCGCCGATGCGGAAGATGGCGTTGACCGTCCCGTTGGCGGCGATGCCCGTGACGGGCAGGCTCCGCCACTCGGGGAACTGCTCATCGACCAGGGTACGCACCGTCTCCGGTGACACCGTCAGCTGGTTGGCGTGCATCTTCACGCCGGGAGCCTTCCGCGTCTCCGACTTCCCCGCAACGTGTTTTCGCGCGATGCAGGACGGCCGTAGCGTGGTCGGCATGGCAATCGCACGCTTCCCAGGCATCGTCATCGACTGTCCCGACCCCGGCGCCCTGGCGGCGTTCTACGGCGCGATGTTGGATTGGAAGGTCGAGGTCTCCCCCGACTGGGCTGACGTACGCGCCGACTACGGTCAGTGCATCTCCTTCCAGAAGGTGGACCCCTACACCCCGCCCAGCTGGCCGATGCAGGAAGTGCCCCAGCAGATGCACCTCGACGTGATCGTCGACGACCTGGACACCGCCGAGACCGCGGTGCTCGCTCTCGGTGCGACCAAGCACGAGCACCAGCCCGGTTCGTCCTTCCGGGTCTTCCTCGACCCAGCAGGGCATCCCTTCTGTCTCTGCGTGAACTGACGCCGGCTCCCGCTGGGCGACGGCCTCGCAGGCCACCGAACCCCCGGCGGCCACGTTCACGATGACGCGGTGCTGTTCACCGTGACGGCACCTTCGGCTACCCGTTCGTGGTGACGGGACCGCGGTCGACGAGATTGAAGACCGTGTGAGGGTCACGTCCGCCGAACAGCAGCGAGATCACGATCGCGGCCATCGACTCGAGGTGGAGAGCGTGCTGCAGGTCGCCGATCGGCAGCGGCTCACCGCCGATGTCGACGATCAGTTGCCGCGTCATGTCTCGTGCGGCCGAGTGGTCACCGCAGTACGGAACGACCAGGCGGCGGCCGTCGAACAGTGGAGGTTCCATCTGCCATACGCGCGCCTGGCAGAGGTTGAATGCCTTGACGACGTGGCCGCCGGTTGTCCGCTCGATGTCCTGCGCCATCGACCGGCCGGGTTTTGTGACCAGTGTGAACCTGTCTATCTCGACCGGGTTGGTGCAGTCGACGATCGGCTTGCCGTGCAGCGGGGCAGTCGGCGAGGAACACATCGTGCTCACTCATACAGCGCCGATCTCCGTGCCCTGGACGGCGCGCCGACGTTCGGGGGCGGGTAGCTCATGCCAACAGGATTCCCCTTGTCACCAGGTGCCGGCTACCCGGGGCATCCCAAGCAACTTCGGCCGCCCGTTCGACGGGGCACCGCTCACCAGCTGAGCACCCGCGATCGGCCGGTCGGGACCGGTGGCCGCGCACGCAGCACCTGCGCGCCCAGCGGGACCAGAGCCACGCAGAGCAGGGCGGTGACCAGCACATCGGGGATCGAGGCGGCCTTCAGTACGCCCATCCAGGTGCCTCCCGCCACCAGCAGCATCAGGGCGCGGGCGGTGCCGAAGACGCCCGAGCGCCAGGTGGCGATGGCCAGCAGGAGCGAGCCCGCGTACTGGCCGACCGAAGCCCAGACCGGTACCCGCCACGGCCCGTAGGAGATGTCGACGTACTCCTTCATGATGGCGTTCGTCGCCTGGTCCAGCCCGATGACCTCGGTGAGCTGGAAGGCGGTCTGGTCGGCGCCGGCGAAGTACAGGCGGGCGAAGAGCCCGGCGACCAGCAGCGTGGCCCCCCAGAACGCTAGGCCGCCGCCCACCCGCTGAGCCAGGGCGATGAAGGCGGGGAAGAGCAGCACCGCCCCCAGCGCGAAGACCGCGTAGGAGAGGGAGAGGAGGGCGGGTTGTGAGGTGTAGGCGAGGAGCTGGCCGTTGGCGGCGAAGGGCTGCGTCTCGGCCCACGCCTGCTGCTGCGGGGAGAGAACGGTGGTCGAGCTCAGATAGCGCAGCAGGTATCCGGCGCACAGGACGACCGGTCCCAGGACGAGCGTCACGCCGCCGATCCGCCGTCCGGGAAAGTACGAGTTCATGGGACCGAGCCTGTCGCGGAAGGGCCGGGTGAATCATCCGTCGATCGTCAACCCGTACCCCTGTCGAAAGTCGGGTCATGACGGGACGGTCCGGATGAGGCAGCGGTGGATGCGCCGTGCTTCGCCGCCGCGCGGCCCCAGGATGGGCAGCATGCCGGTCGCCGACTCCGAAGCGGGCATCAAGGACCTCATGGCCGGCATCTCGCCACCCTGGCCAATGGCGCTGATGGCCCGACAACCGCAGTCTGACCTTGGAGGCTCGTGATCGGTACGCTGATCGTCATGGGATCTGGTGAGGCATCTCTACGGCTGGTGGACGTGACGTCGGCGTTGGAGGCGACTCTCGCCGCCCTGAGGGCCGTGGGGGCCGACCCGATGTACCGCGTGGGGGGCACAGGTGCCGCTCTGCTGCAAGGTGTTCATCTTCCTGTCGGAGATGTCGACCTCTTGGTGGCCCGGCGGGAGGACGTGGACACGGTCGCTGGCGCTCTCTCGTCCTTCCCCTGCCTGTACGCGGCATCTTGGCTCCCCGAGACTTCGCAGTACTTCGCCAGGTATGAGGTGAACGGGGTCCACTTAGAGATCAGCACGGTCGAGCAGGAGACCGACTCCGATGAGATGGAGTGCATCGGCCGTGGCCCGTGGCAGCACTACGTCTTGGTCACGTGTGGCTCGCATCGTGTTCCTGTGGTGCGCCTGGAACTGCGGTTGGCCACAGAACTCCTGCGTGATCGGCCCGATCGATACGAACCTCTCCTCGACCACATGGCGGCGCAGGGGTTCGATTCAGAACTTCTGCACAGGGCCATGACTGCTCGCGGTCTCTCGGCGGAACGACAGCGCTGGGTCAACGACCGCCTCGCCCATTCCCCGTGGGCTGCCATCGAGGTCAACGACCGGGGCTCTCGATAGCCGGAATTGTCGGTGACGGGTTCTATGCTTCCCCACCCATGAGCAGCAACGAGATCTCTGTCATGCACACCAAGCGGATGGATGTGGAGGTGGAGGACTGTGGTCTGGTCTATCTCCTGGATCGGGGGGATTACGGGGCCGCCGACAAGTCGGATGAGTCACCGGCTCACTCCGTCGGGCTCGTTGAAGTGAAGCAGAGAGGCGTCGTCAGGCTGCATATCGCACCGCAGTGGGGCCTGATTCCCTTCACGGTGGCTGTCGCCGACCGGGATCCGGGTGCTGACCTTGACGGCTATGAGGACATCGTGGAGATCAGCTTCGAGTCCCCGTCGGGCGAGGTCTTCATGGTGGGATGGCTCATGGATTGGGACGAGAAAAAGGCGTACAACCTTTCTCCGCTACTCGCTGGTCCCGGAACGTACCGCTTGCGGTATCACGTCCGAGGAATGGATGAAGAGCGCCACTCGCTGGATGACCACTACCTTCAGATATGGCCTGCGCCACAGCATGATCCGGCCGTACTGAAATCTACGAGTGAACCTTCCGGTACTTTCTAAACCCTGAAGTTCGACCTGGATCGACTTCGGCTTGTCCGGGTCGATGGCGGGCGGGCATCCCGGAGCCGAGTGTGTCCCCGCCGGAGGCATCGCTTTCTCCTGGAACCCTTCCGATCACAAGAGCGTTGCTCCCCTCGGCGGCTGATGCATCAACTTCAACAGAGGAGACCGGCGGTCCATGGCATGGCTTCGGAATGACGAGCAGGCCATCGGGCAAACCATCGCGGAGGCTCAGCGGGCCTATCAAGAGGGGCACGAGATCTTCGTGTCTCGTCTCCGAGCCAAGTCCGAAAGCATGCGTGCTTGGGCGGTTCCGGATGCGGCCGAGCTGATTGAGGGCGTCGAGCGTGAAGGGTGGCAACTCAGCCATATGTCGGAGACCCTCATTGGAGATGTCCTCCCGCTGATGACCTGCATCTTCCGTCGTCGCTGATCTCAGAGTTCTGAGCGGCGGTGGAGCCCAGAGGCGGTGGCCGAGCGAGCCGGCCGCCTGATGCGCAAGGCGCTGGTACGGGCAGGCGGACGCGGCGGCTCTGACTGGGGAGGGATTACTCGGCCGGGCGGAGGGCGTTGGCGATCTTTTTGAGTTCCGCGTCGGCGTTGACCTTCTTGGCGTAGGCGGGGCTCATCAGGAGCTCGATGGCGAGGCCGGGGTTCTCGATCCAGGTGAGGACGCGGGCGCGAGGCTCGCCGGACGGGGTGTTCTTGTCGTTGGCGAGTTCGCCGGGCGGTTCGCCGACGCTCACCAGGTACGCCTCCTTGCCGCGGATAACGATCGGCTCGGCGCCCTGCTCGCCATATCCGGCCATCCGCTCGGAGACCCGTTCGACGGCCTTACCGCCGTAGACGATCACCTGGAGCCCGTAGCCGTCGGTCAGCTTGCCCGACTCGTTCCACGCGGTGGAGTCGCTCGTGTGGCCGAAGGAGTCGCTGAGCATTCGGCATGCAGGGATGCTTGGCCGTCAGATGCCAGGCAGTGCGGCCTCGTTGAGAAAGCGGTGGTTATGAGCGGTTGAAGCTGTCGGCGTCCGTGTGTTGTTGTCGGTGCTCGTGTCGGTGTTCAGGTCGAGTTGTCGGATGTCGCCTTCGATTCCGATCTCGGTGGCGCCGCCTGAACGGGTTCCTGTCGGACGACAGCGGGCTGGCGTGCGCGGGCAGTCGAAACCGGAGCGTGAGCAAACCTGCAGAGGCCCGACATTGCTGTTCACAACGTCCAGGGCGCAGCCGGTTTGCACCGAACACACCGAACGCGAGAACCGGAACTCCAAAGACCAGCTGATCGCCGAACAAGAGGTGATGTGTCGGTCATCTCCGCTACGGTCGCTGAGCATGATCATCAGTGGCAGGACGGTCGTGCTGGCCGGTCGGTTCGGCCGGCTTTCAAAGGATGAGGCAAAGCGCGGCCTGGAGGCGTTGGGCGCGAAGGTGACCGCGTCGGTCTCGGCGAAGACGGACCTGGTCTTCGCCGGGGCGAAGTCGGGGGCCAAGGCGGGGCCGGCGGCGGTGCGCGGCGTTCCGATCTACGACGAGAACGCGCTGGTGGCCGTGCTCGAAGGCCGGGAGCCCGGCACTGCGCCGCCGTCCCCGCTGTTCACCGGCGTCCCGGACGAGCGGATGGGCCCCGACGAGGCTTTCGACACCCTCAAGAAGGCCGACTGGTCCGCGTTCTGCGCGGAGCGCGACACCGTGCCGCTGCGGGACGCCCTCCAGGCTCTGGAGCGCGCCCACGGCGTCACCGACGCGCATCGCCTCGCGACCGCCAGGCTTCGCGACGCAGGTGCGCTGCTGCGCCACTCCGACGTGCATCGCGGCGAGGTGACCGGCCACGCGCTCAGCCTGGACGGCCACCACCTCGCGGTCGGAAGCCACACCGGCGACGACTACGACCGGGGCGGCGTCCTGCAGATCTTCGAGGTCGCCACCGGCCGCTGCGTCCACGCGATCGACGGCATCATGGGCGGCATCGGCTTCCCGGACTACACGCGCAGCCTCCAGTGGTCGGCGGACGGCACGCGGATCGCGCTGGAGTACAACACCAACGCGACCGGGGTATGGGACCCGTTCGGCACCGCTCGCGAGCCGATCGCCGACGCGTTCTTCCTTGCCTCCGGCAGGCCGTCGGGCATGGCCTTCGCCCCCGACGGCAGGCGCGCGTTCGTCTACGGAGGCGAGTCGGACTTCCTTCGCAACGTCATCGTGGCGATGCACGAGGGCTCGGTCGCCGGGCCGCCGGACGCCCATCCGGAGGGAACGGAGCCGATCGAGTTCAGCGGACCGTTGCCGGAGGAGTTCCGGGAAACCTGGGACGACGAGCCCGAGCTGATCCTCGGCCGGGCGTTCTGGTCGCGCGACGGCTCCCGTGTCTACGGACAGGCGGAGGACGAGTACGCGGCGATCTCGCTCGACGTGGAGAAACGGCAGGTCTCCTGGATTCTGGGCCTGGAAGAGAATCCGGATGCGGCTCCGCCCGAGTGGAGCTTGGACGAACGGTTCCTGGCCTACCAGCGTGGCGGAAAGCTCATTATCGCCGACGCGTTGACGGGTGAGACGGCGGCGGAGCTTGCGGGCTACCCGGGCGCCGATGTCCTGTGCTGGGGGCCGGGCGGTCGGCTGGCGGTGGTGGACCCGGCGGGCGGGACCGTCGGGATCATCGACGCGACGACCGGCGAGCACCGCCACGACCTGAACATTCAGGCCGCCCCCTCCAACCCGCGCGGCTGGGACGCCCGGTCGTGGGCCTGGTCACCGGACGGCGAGCAGGCGGCCTGTGTCACCGGCGAGGGGCGGATCGAGATCTGGTCGCTCGGCGAACGCCCCGAACGGCTGCGCGTCCTGGACGGTATCCGGCGCGCCATCGGCCAGTGCGATCACGGCTTCGGCCTGGAATGGCCCGCCGACGACGTGCTGATCGCGATCGGCTCGCACGCGGTGCGCTTCCTGCGCCCCGAGACCGGCGAGATCGTGGCCGACCACCCCTTCCACCACACCCCGGCCGCTCGCCGCCCGCTCTTCCTCACCGGCCGAGACGTCGGCGACCAGCTCCGGCTCAACCCGACGTTCGCGCTGGACGAGAACACTTGGGCAGTGGCGTTCGAGGACGGCACGGTCATCGCGCAGCCCGGCCGGGACGACGATCTCGACGGCCGGCTCTGCTGGTCCATCGCCCGCCGCTTCGCCTGGCCGTTCCGCTGGGGCGACCTGAAGATCTTCCCCGACGCCGCCCACGCGGGAGCGGAGGCGGCCTCGCCCGATACCGAGCGGCTGCTGGCGCCGTTCAGGGGAGGTGGCATGTCGGCAGGGACGTGGCCGCCCCCGACACCGCCACCGTGAGGGATCTGATGACGGTGGTCCGGGGAACGCTTGTCGACCTGACCGATCAGAACTCGGTCGTCCAGGCCGAATGGACCGTCGACACGCTTCAGCAGCTCGCGATGATCTGCGCCCGGCGAGGGGAGGCTGCCGAAGCCCGCGAACTCGCCCTGGCGATGCCAGAACACCGGCGACGTCTTGGACACCTCGCGCGGATCGCGCTCGTGCTCGGCGCGGCCGGTTTCAAGGCCGAAGCCGCCGCAATCTTCCCGTACGCCGGCAACGATCCCGCGGACGTGAGCGACGCGGCGGACGTGGCCGCGATCGCTGGGGCCTGCGCGGTCCTGGGGCGGCATGAACGCTCCGAGCATGGTTCGCCGCCGCGCGCGAGGCCGCCGACGCCCACCGTTCGAACTGGGAAGTCCGCCTGCCGCTGGTCTGGGCGCTCACCGAGTGCGGCCGGGAGCAGGAGGCCCGCGTCGTGCTGGACGAGGGCGTGGGCACGCCGAGTGACCGGCACCACGGCGTGCCCTGGCTGGTCTGCCTGCTCAGGCGGGGCGAGACCGAGCTGGTGCGCGAGCTGATCGGGGAGCGCAGCGAGCCGAACGACCCGGAGAAGCCGCATGCCTACGGCGTGCGCTGGTTCGACGACTGGACGGCGGCCCGCGCGCTCACCGTCTACGGGCAGCCGGATCTGCTCCGGCTGTGGGGCGACATCAACGGGGCGTCGGTGCGGCGCGACCTGCCGGTGGCCGAGCGAATCGCGGCCGAGGGCAGGCCCACTGGCCCGCCCGGCGACCAGTTGCCCGATCTCTCCGCACAACACGCCAAGCTGGCGAAACTCCCCAAGGCGGCGAAGCGTCGCGAGTCCGCGCAGGTGGCCAGGAATGCGGCGGACTGCGGACACGTCAGTGCCGTGCTCGGGACTGCTGCCAGGGACGCCACGCCCCGGCAAGTACGGGCTGGACAGCGACGCGCGTACCTGGGTCGCGCTCAGCGCCCTGCGGACCATCGCGATCGGCGTGGACGTCGACGTGTGGTGATCCCGTGGCCCGCAGCGATCGCCGGCTATGACGCAATCCGGCCGACAGGAAACCTGGACAGCTCCACCAGAAACCGTCCAGACCAAGGTGTCGCGCCGCAGTCCAACACGTGTCCCATCCGTCAGCTTCATCCGCAAGGGACATTCTGTGCCTCGGCGATGAGCTCGACGAGTTTCGGGCTGGCTGCGACGGTGACGTGGGAACTCATGCTGTGTGGGCTGCCGTCGATGTCGACGCTCATGGCACGCAGAGATCAACAAGCCCCAACAAGATCAAAGCTCAGGTTGGAAACCACTTCCGACCTGGGCCTTCGCTATGAGAGCAGGTGACGGGAATCGAACCCGCGCTGTCAGCTTGGGAACTGCATCGATCACGGCCTGGCGAGGCTCTTAGCTGGGCACAGGGCCGGTCATGAGTGACCGTGATTGACCCCTCGTCGCCCCTCTTAATGGCCCGCTGATGGCCCGGCGATCAGCCCGTGAGCTGGTATTTCTCGGGCGACGCGCATCTCGCCCGTCTGAGATCATCCCGTCTGCCTCGACCCACCCGAAGTGGAAAGCAAGGGATGATCGTGCTGTGGGCTTCGGGACATACGCCAGACGCGTTCGCGACCGTGATCTTCCTTTCGGGAGGCGCTTCCGCGCGCTGAGGTGCGCAGTCGGCTGCTACCACCCGATCGGCTTCAACGCGACTTGGTCATACCTGACCACGGTAGGAAACCTTCGACGCGATGAGTTGGCTCTGATCTGGGCGCTGGACACGCTGGAGCTCAGCCGGAACGCTTGGCTCGCAGAGATCGACGCCTTCGCCGACCGACGCCGCCTCGAAAAGCCGAAGCATCGCCGTAGTCCGTTGGCGCGGGAGGTGCGATATCTGCATGGGTGGAGATGGCCCGGCCCGGAAGGTCATCGGGTGATGTTCCGAGAGATCGGCATCCTGTGGGGCCAGCATGTGCCCGTCCCATTCCCTGACGTACCAACCTCGGTGAGGGACGACCTCGTCGAACTGAACGCCACCCTTGCCGACTGCATATCGACCTACCTACGCAACAACGGCACGACCGGCTCAGGCCACAAGGCCACTCTCCTCAGGTGCCTGCGCAAACTCCACGGGCATCTGGGGCGCCACCTGGGCTACCCCTCCCCCTTCCACGACGCCTATGACTACCATTGCCGCCTGCTCAAAGTGACGGAACTGCTGGTCAACGATGCGTACCCCTTCTCCGCCAAGACGCAGGACAAGGGTTAGGCTTCAGGACGAAGATCAGCGCATGGTGACCGCTTCTCATGAGCACGATCATTCACGAGGTCGTACGGCTCCCGTTGCGTAGAACGTCGGTTCCGAAGTCTGAGTTGATCTGCCTTCGTTCGTGGCCGTTGTTGGCACAGGTCCAGCGACGGCCCGCCTGGGCTTCATTTCCACGACCTGAGGCACACGGGCAACATGCTGGCCGCCGAGTCAGGCGCGGGGCTCAAGGACCTCCTGGCCCGCATGAGACACGACAACGTCCGGGCGGCCATGATCTACCAGCACGCGCTCAGGGAAGCCGACGAGGCGATCACCAACGCCATCGATCGGCAACTCGAAGCGCGCGACGATGACGACGAGGGCACGGCGGGTGCGCTGGTCCCGGCAGAGTGATCACGAGCCAATGGCCCGTTAATGGCCCGCGAAGATCGAACCAGTGCAGAAACAATCAAGGCCCGGGTCGGGATCCATGCCCCTACCTGGGCCATTGCGCTGAGAGCGGGTGACGGGAATCGAACCCGCGCTGTCAGCTTGGGAATCGCAGGGATCTCGGCTCGTGGAGGCGCTGACCTGCAGTTGAGACCGGTCGTGAGTGACCGTGGTTGACCCCTCGTTACTGCCCTTAATGGCACGCTAATGGCACGACGATCAGCCCGCGACCTGGTGATTCCCGCGCGACGCAGGTACCAAGCCCGCGCGAGGGCTTCGTACGGTCGCCATCCCGGAACCCGAACCAGTGACCTTCGCTTGCACGGAGACCGCTCAGCTCTCGCCCGGTGCACAACTCGTCGGCGGCGGTCCTCCCGACGCAAGCGAACGGTCGAGACACCGAAGGAGGATGGGAGGTAGGATAAAGGGCATGAGCGAGCCTACCGGCAAGTATTCGATCACTATGCCACGTGACATCGCCGAGGCCGCCCGGTCCCGGAGCGGCCCTTCCGGCCTGTCCGCCTACGTCGCCGCCGCCGTCGCCCGCCAGATCGAGCGCGACAACCTCAGCGAACTCATTCAGGTCGCCGAGGCCGAGCACGGCCCCATCACCGACGACGAGGTCCAGGCACTGCGCGACCAACTCCACCAGGCCCGGCAGGGACAGGCCAATGGTGGGGCGGCTGCGTGACCCGTTCTCCCGCCACTCCCGGCGGCACCCTTGTCCTCGACAGCGAAGGGCTGGCCAAGGCCTTCCTGCGCGACCGTACGGTCACCGCATGGCTGGCTCTCGCCCGTGCCGACGACCTTCGCGTCATCACCTCTGCCGCCACCCTCGTCGAGGTGGTCCACCCCCGCGTCAACCGGCCAGCCCTTGAGTGGACGCTGTCCCGCCTTGTCATCGAGCCGGTCACCGAACCAATCGCCCGCCACGCCGCCACGCTCTTGTCTGACGCCAGCCTGCACGGGCACAAGTACGCCATCGATGCCATGCTCAGCGCCACCGCCCTCGCTGCCCCAGGTCCAGTCACGGTTCTCACCTCCGACCCCGAGGACCTCGCCGCCCTGTGCGGCGCACGCGTCACTGTCATCAAGGTCTGAGTCATGCTTCTGACCTGCTGGTTCTGACAGGGTGATCTCCCGCCCTAACGGCACGCAGAGACCAACAACTCTGGACAACATCAAAGCCCAGGTCTCGGCAACCACTTCCGACCTGGGCCTTCGCACTGAGAGCGGGTGACGGGAATCGAACCCGCGCTGTCAGCTTGGGAAGCTGATGTTCTACCATTGAACTACACCCGCATACGGCCTGGGCCGCGCCACCACTGTAGCGGAAACCCGCCCCACTTCACCAAGCCGTGACGCGCCCGACTTTCCAGCGGCCGCACAGCAGCCGCACGGTAGGTTGCTCAACGTGCTGCTTTCTGACCGTGACATCATCGCCGAGATCGACTCCGGCCGGCTCGCGCTGGACCCGTTCGACCAGGAGATGATCCAACCCTCCAGCATCGATGTCCGGCTCGACAGGTTCTTCCGCGTGTTCGAGAACCACAGATACCCGCACATCGATCCCGCCGTCGAGCAGCCCGATCTGACGCGGCTGGTCGAGCCTGATGGTGATGAGCCGTTCATCCTTCATCCGGGCGAGTTCGTGCTGGCCTCCACGTACGAGGTGATCACGCTGCCCGACGATCTCGCGTCCAGGCTGGAGGGCAAGAGTTCGCTGGGCAGGCTGGGGTTGCTGACGCACTCGACGGCCGGCTTCATCGATCCTGGTTTCAGCGGCCATGTGACCCTTGAGCTGTCCAACGTCGCCACGCTGCCGATCAAACTGTGGCCGGGGATGAAGATCGGGCAGTTGTGCGTGTTCCGGCTGAGTTCGCCGTCGGAGTTCCCGTACGGGTCGGAGAAGTACGGGTCGCGCTATCAGGGGCAGCGGGGGCCGACGCCTTCGCGGTCGTTCCGCAACTTCCATCGGACGAAGATCTGACGGAGTCCGCACGTCAGATGGGCTGGTGGTCAGGGGTGAATGTCACCAAGATGGGCCATGGGGTGGCTCGACCGTCACCCGCCTTCGGGGCATTGGGGCGCTCAAAGTAGCCTTGGCCCCGGTGTCGTACAGCATACGGAGGGTAGCGACCAGGAGAAAGGGACATGAAGTTCGCATTTTCCCTGGTAACCCGTACCCTCTTCCACGGACCATCCCCGCACATCTGGAGAACGACGTGCGCCTGCGTCTCACGCCACGTGAGGACAGCTACTATGACCTGTTCGCCGACTCGGCGAACAATCTGGTCACCGCATCACGCTTGCTCGTAGAGATCATCAGCGACGGCTCGGACCGCGAGGCCCTGGCCGAGAAGATGCGCGCCTGCGAGCACGCCGGGGACGAACGCACTCACGCGATCATGAACCGGCTCAACGAGAGTTTCATCACTCCCTTCGACCGGGAGGACATCTACCGCCTCGCGTCGAACCTCGACGACGTGATGGACGCCATGGAAGCCGCGTCGGACCTCATCGTCCTCTACCAGATCGACCATCTCCCCAAGGATGTCGTCCGGCAGGTCGAGGTTCTGGAGCGGGCTGCGGAGCTGACCGCGGAGGCCATGCCCCGGCTGCGGTCGATGAAGAACCTCAACGAATACTGGATCGAGGTCAACCGCCTGGAGAACCAGGGCGACCAGGTCTATCGACGGCTGCTGGCCAAGCTCTTCAGCGGCGAGTACGACGCGCTGACGGTCATGAAGATGAAGGAAGTCATCGACGCCCTCGAAGAGGCGGCTGACGCCTTCGAGCATGTGGCGAACACCGTCGAGTCGATCGCGGTCAAGGAAAGCTAACTCAGTGGACCTCACGCTCGCCCTTGTCATCGGCGTGGTCGTCGTCGCGCTGATCTTCGACTACACCAACGGGTTCCACGACGCGGCGAACGCCATCGCGACCTCCGTCTCCACCCGTGCGCTCACTCCCAGGGCGGCGCTGTTCATGGCCGCGGCGATGAACTTCATCGGCGCCCACCTGGGCACCCAGGTCGCGCAGACCGTCGGCAAAGGGATCATCGACGCCCCACAGGGCTCTCACGGCCTGGTGATCGTGGCTTCGGCGCTCATCGGCGCGATCGTCTGGAATCTCATCACCTGGTATTTCGGCCTGCCTTCCTCCTCCAGCCACGCGCTGATCGGCGGTCTCGTCGGCTCGGCGCTGGCCTCGGCCAGCCTCGTGCACTGGGACGGCGTGCTGGAGAAGGTGGTCATCCCCATGATCATCTCGCCGCTGGTGGGCTTCACGCTGGCGGCGTCGATCATGATCGCGATCTACTGGATCTTCCGTCACGCGCAGCCCGGCAAGACCAACCGCGGCTTCCGCTACTCGCAGACGGTCTCGGCCGCGGCGATGGCGCTCGGTCACGGCCTGCAGGACGCGCAGAAGACCATGGGTGTGATCTTCCTGGCCCTCGTGGTCGGCGGCTACGCGACGCCGGACGATCCGATCCCGCAGTGGGTGATCCTGGCCGCGGCCGGCGCGATCTCGCTGGGCACCTACGCCGGCGGCTGGCGCATCATGCGGACGCTGGGGCGCCGCATCATCGCGCTGGACCCGCCGCAGGGCTTCGCCGCGGAGGCCGCCGCGGCGACGGTGCTGTACAGCGCGGCCATCGGGTTCGGGGCGCCGATCTCCACGACGCACACGATCACCTCGGCGATCATGGGCGTGGGTTCCACCAAGCGGCTGTCCGCGGTGCGGTGGGGGGTGGCGGGCAACATCGTGACCGCCTGGATCCTCACGATCCCGGCGGCGGCTCTGGTGGCGGCGCTGTCGTACTACGTTCTGCACTGGATCGTGGAGTAGCGGCGTACATGACGTCGACGTCCCACCGGGCGAAGCCGAGGGACTCGTACAACCTGATCGCGGCCGTGTTGGCCTCGTCCACGTAGAGCATCGCCTGGGCGAGGCCGCGCGAGCGCAGGTGGCTCAGCCCGGCGACGGTGAGCGCCCTGCCCAGGCCGGTGCCCTGCTGGGATGGGGCGACGCCGACGACGTACACCTCTCCCAGCGGCTCGTGGCCGTGGTCGTCCGAGCCGTGGATCTTCGTCCAGTGAAAGCCGACGAGCCTGCCGTCGCGGTCGGCCAGGAAGAATCCCGCCGGGTCGAACCACGGTTCGCGCTCGCGCAGCAGCAGGTCGTCCCTCGTCCATGCGCCCTGCTCAGGGTGGTAGGCGAAGGCCGCGGAGTTCACCTTGAGCCATTCCTCCTCGTCCTGGCCGGGCACGAAGGCGCGCAGCCGTACCCCTTCGGGCAGGTGGTGGGCGGGCAGCGGGGCGAACAGCGAGCGCCGCATCTGCCACAGGGAGCGCGCCCGCTCGAGGCCGGACGAGGCGGCCAGCGCGCCGGCGCCGGGGTGGTCGCCGTGCGCCCAGAGGCGCAGGTTGCCGCCCGCCAGGTCGAGCATCGAGCGCAGGAGCGCCTTGCCGTGGCCCCTGCGGCGGTGCGCCGGGTGGATGACCAGCTCGCCGCTGGGACCCTCGACCTCGTCGGTGGGGTCGACGTGGGCGTAGCCGACGAGCGTGCCGTCCGCCTCCATCAGCAGCGAGCGGGCGCGCGGATCTCCGCCGTATCGCATGTGCAGCATCACGTGCTCGTTGAGCGGCCTTACGCCGTCAACCTCCGTCGCCGCTTCGACGACGTCCAGCACGCCGGCGATTTCCTGGTCATCGAGCCGTTCTTTGATCTTCACGTGCGCTTTCACAGATCGAACTCTAGGCGTACTACTGGCAAATAACGCCATGTGTTGGGCCGATGAATCGTTACCTTTGCGACATTGGTTGCACAGGTTCCCGCCGTAACGTCTTGGGCCATGACGTCCCGTTCCCTCCTCCGGCTCGCGCTGGCCGGAGCCGTCGCCACAGGCGGCATCCTGCTCGCCGGTCTCCCGGCGGACGCGAGCAAGGCCCCCAGGACGGTTCCCGTCCGGCTGCTCGCCCTCAACGACTTCCACGGCAACCTCGAGCCTCCGTCCGGGTCCTCCGGCCGGATGGTCGACGAGCACGGCAACACCGTCGATGCGGGCGGCGCCGTCTACGTCGCCACGCACATGAAGGCGCTGGCCGACAGGAACACGATCGCGGTCGCCCAGGGTGACCTCATCGGCGCCACCCCCCTCATCTCCGCCGCCTACCACGACGAGCCGTCCGTCGAGTTCCTGGGCAAGCTCGGGCTGAAGGTCGCCGCGGTCGGCAACCACGAGTTCGACGAGGGATACGCCGAGCTCCGGCGGATCATGAAGGGCGGCTGCCACCCGGTGGACGGCTGCTCGCCCGGCGGCCCGTGGAAGGGCGCGGCGTTCGACTACGTGGGCGCCAACGTGCTGTTCAAGAACCGCAACGAGAAGACCGACGCGCTCTCCGCGCTCGGCCACTCCGGCCAGATCAAGAAGCTGATGGCCGACTGGGGCGTGCCCGCGCTGCCGCCGGTGAGCGTCAAGTGGATGAACGGCGTGCCGATCGGCTTCATCGGGCTCGTCACCCAGACCACGCCGAACATCGTCACCGCCGAGGGCATCAAGGACCTCAAGTTCGTCGACGAGGTCAAGGCCGCGAACGTGGCGTCCAAGCTGCTCAAGCTGGTGGGCGTGAAGGCCCAGGTCGTGCTCGTGCACGAGGGTGACCAGGTCACCGCGGGCCAGTCCCCCGACGCCTGCAGCGCCGTGCCCGGCGCGGGCAACCGCATCGCCACGCAGGTCGACTCCGAGGTCGACCTGGTGCTCAGCGGGCACTCGCACCAGGCGTACCTGTGCACGGTGAAAGACCCCGCCGGCCGGGACCGCGTCTACTCGCAGGGCGGCTCGTTCGGCCGTGTCATCACCCAGGTGGACCTACAGGTCAACGTCAAGACCCGGGACATCGACCGGGCCTCGGTCGTGGCCGACAACCACGTCGTGACCCGCACAGTCACCCCAGATCCCGATATTTCCACCTTCGTCCAGACGTGGAAGGATCGCGTCGCCCCCGTGGCCAACAGGCCCGTCGGCACGATCACCACCGACATCACCAACACCGCCGCCCCGTCCGGCGAGTCGCCCCTCGGCAACCTCATCGCCGACGCCCAGCTCGCGGCCACCAGGACCGGCGGCAACGCCCAGATCGCGCTGATGAACCCGGGCGGCATCCGCGCCTCGCTCACCCACGCCGGCTCCCCCGCCGGTGAAGGCGACGGCGTGGTCACCTACGGAGAGGCGTTCGCCGTCCAGCCGTTCAACAACCTCATGCAGGTCGTCACGCTGACCGGCGCGCAGCTGAAGACCCTGCTGGAGCAGCAGTTCACCGGCGGGCCCAACAACCAGGCGTTCACCAAGATCCTCCAGCCCTCGGCGAACCTGACCTACACCTACAGCCAGAGCGCCGCCTGGGGCAGCAAGGTCTCCAACATCCAGATCGACGGCGCCCCCGTGACGGACGCCCAGACCATCCGGGTCGCGGCGAACAACTTCCTGGTCGGCGGCGGCGACGCCTTCCAGGCCTTCACCGGCGGCACCGACCTGTGGAGCGGCCCCCTCGACATCGACGCCTTCGTCGAGCACCTGGGCCGCGCCAACCCGATCGCCCCGCCGGCCACCAACCGCATCACCGTGACCGGCTGACCCGACCCGATCGATCCCTGATCGAGCAGTAAGAGGCCCGCTTCTCGCTCACCTGAGAAGCGGGCCTCTCTGTCCCTTACCGACGCTGCCCAGGAATGCGTCCCTGCGGCCCCTATCCGCCAAGACGTCCGTCCCACCACTGCATCCACTCACGCCACTGCCCCGTACAGAAGATCAAAACCTCACATCCACGATCACCTTCCGGTACGGCTCCGCCGGCATGCGCCCACCCGCCGCACGGGGCGGGTGGCCTCCAGGAAGACGGCCGCTGACCGCCACGGGGCCGGCCGCCGTCACGGCGCCCGGTAACCGGGACGGAGGTCGCGCGACAACCCCCGCGCCCGGTCACCGGGACCGCGGTTTCCGGCTCGCGCCGGGGTGGTCGTCGTCGCGTTCCGCTATCGGCGATTCCGCTGTCAGCTTGGACCGCTTCCGGAGGTCGGGGGGCGCGGCACAGTGGAACCATGAACGTACTGGTGTTGGGCGGGACGGAGTTCGTGGGGCGGGCCTTCGTCGAGGAGGCGCTGGCTCTCGGGCATGGCGTGACGGTGTTCAACCGGGGCACGCACGAACCGCTCCCGGGCGTGACCGCGCTGCGAGGAGACCGGTCGGCGGCCGATGGGCTCGGCGCGCTGGCGCGGGGCGAGTGGGATGTGGTGGTGGACACCTGGTCGTGGGCGCCGTCAGCGGTCCGGGACGCCGCCTCGCTGCTGGCCGGCCGGGCGGGACACTACGTGTACGTGTCCAGCCGCTCCGTCTACACCCCGCCGGTGCCGCTCGGGGCCGATGAGAGCGCGCCGGTGCTGGCCGGAGACGCCGATGGCGGCCAGGGCGGCTACGCCGAGATGAAGGCCGGCGGCGAGGTGGCAGCCACGGCCGCGTTCGGGGACCGGGCGCTGCTCGCGCGGGCCGGGCTGATCATCGGGCCTTACGAGAACATCGGGCGGCTGCCGTGGTGGCTGTCGAGGATCGCGCGGGGCGGGCCGGTGCTGGCGCCCGGCCCCGCCGAGCTGGGGCTGCAGTACGTGGACGCGCGCGACCTGGCCGTTTGGTGCCTGGACGCCGCGGCGCGCGGGCTGGGCGGTGCCTACAACGTGGTGAGCCCACCGGGGTTCGTGACGATGCGGGAGCTGCTGGAGACCTGCGTCCGGGTGACCGGTTCGGATGCGGAGCTGCGCTGGCTGGAGGCGCAGGAGATCCTCGCGGCGGGGGTGGAGCCGTGGAGCGATCTGCCGATCTGGCTGCTGGGCGAGGACCATGACTTCATGCACGGCGGGGACGTGTCCAAGGCCGTCGCGGCCGGCCTGCGGTGCCGTCCGGTCGAGGAGACCGTGGCCGGCACCTGGGAGTGGCTGCGGGGCATCGGAGGCCGGGCGCCGATGCGCGCCGACCGGCCGCCCGTCGGGCTGGATCCCGCGCTGGAGGCCAAGCTGCTCGGGCTGGACTGACCGCCGCTGCCGGGCTCAGGGCTGTCGGGCGCGGGTGACGCGCTGGCAGATCAGGTCGTAGAGGGCGGCGGCCAGAGCGACGCAGACGAGCAGCACCACCACCAGCAGCCCGTGCCTGAAGGCGGTCGGCCAGCCCTGGGGCAGGGAGCCGAAGAAGGCCGACCCCGCGGCGGCGATGCCGATGGCCGAGCCGAGGCGCTGGCCGGTCTGCAGGATGCCGGCCGCGCTGCCGCCGCCCGCCGGCGGCACCTCCGACAGGGTGATGGCCTGGTTGGGCGAGATGACCAGGCCGCTGCCGACGCCCGCGACGAGCAGCGGCACCGCGGTCGCCAGGGCCACGTCCGGACCCGGCACCAGGGCGGTGGCGATCATGGTGGCCCCGAGACCGGCGATGACCGTGGCGAGGCCGGCCGCCACCAGCCGCCGGCCCGCCCGGGCGACGAGCCGGCCGCCCACCACGGAGGACGAGGCGGAGCCGAGCGCGAACGGGGTGATCGCCAGCCCGGCCATCAGGGGGCTGTAGTGCAGGCCGCTCTGCAGATACAGGGTGAAGATGAAGAAGATGCCGGTGAATCCGGCGAAGTAGAACAGCGCGATGGCCGTGCCGAGGCTGTAGGAGCGCTTGCGGAAGAGGGCCAGGTCCACCAGCGGCTCCCGGCGGTAGAACCGCTCCCAGAAGACGAACCCGGCCAGCACGAGCAGCGCCACAGGGACGAGCAGCCACTTGGCGTCGCCCTCCCACTGGTGCTGCTGGATGAAGGGCAGCAGCAACGTGCCCACCCCCACGCCGAGGAGCAGCACGCCGACGGGGTCCATGCTCTCGCGCCGTTCGCGCACCCGCGGTTCCGGAGCGGGCAGCAGCCGGTGCGCCAGCGGCAGCAGGACGATCCCGATCGGCACGTTCACCAGGAACACCCACCGCCAGCCCACCTGACCGCCGAACGCCGTGACCAGCGCGCCCCCGATCAGCGGGCCGGCCGCGGTGGAGACCCCGATGGTGGCGCCGAGCGCGCCGAACGCCCGGCCCCGCTCCGCGCCGCGGAACATCTGCTGGATCAGCCCGGACACCTGGGGGTTGATCATCCCGGCCGCCATGCCCTGGATCAGCCTGGAGGCGATCAGCATGGGCATGCTCTGGGCGACCCCGCACGCCGCGCTGGCCAGCGTGAAGAACACGACTCCCCAGATGAAGAGCGTGCGGCGGCTGCGCGCGTCGCCCAGCCGCCCGGCGGGCACCAGCAGCAGGCCGAACGTCAGCGCGTACCCGGACAGGATCCACTGCAGACCGTCCGCGGAGGCGTGCAGCCCTTCCCTGATCGAGGGCAGGGCCACGTTCACGATGCTCACGTCCAGGCCCGACATGAACGCCGCCACCAGGCACACGGCCAGGGCCCGCCTGCGGGGGTCGGGGGTCGGGGCTCGCGTCACGGCGATCACACCCGCCTTTCCGCGGAACCGGGAGCAGGGACGGGTCAGGCCGTAAAGGCGACCGGAGCATGATTCCCCGAGCATTGGGAAATATCGTCGTTCGCCGACAATGATTCCTTTGCTGTACACCAAGCGACGCCTCGTCAGCGGGCGTTCTCCGGGGGGCATCCACACTCCGGCACGCGCGGTGTAACGTCCGATCATGGAGTCGATGACGGTCGAGCAGAACGGCATCAACGCGGTTCCCGAGGCGGAGCGGCGCGGCAAGCCGTCCGACCTGTTCTGGCCCTGGGCCGGGTCCAACCTGTCACTGTTCGGGGTGGCGTTCGGCGTCTACATCGTGGGGCTCGGGCTGGGCGTCTTCCCGGCGATCGTCACCGGCGCGCTCGGCTACGTGCTCTCGTTCGGGCTGGTGGGGCTGGTCGCGATAGCGGGCGCGCGGACCGGGGTGCCGACGATGACGCTGGGGCGGGCTCCGTTCGGCTATCAGGGCAACAAGCTGCCCGCCGTGCTGTCGTACATCTCCAACGTGGGCTGGGAGACCGTGCTGGTCACGCTCGCGGCGCAGGGCGGGGCGGCCATCCTCGGGCGGGTCGCGCCCGGCATCCCCGCCACGACCGCCACGGCCGTCTGCTTCGCCGTCGCCGCGCTGGTGACGATCGCGGTCGGGGTGTACGGCCACGCGATGATCATGGTGGTGCAGCGGTATCTGACGTACGCGTTCATCGCCCTGACCATCGTCTACATGGTCCTGATGGCGCCCAGGCTCGGCACCTCGCTGGCGACGGACGCGGGCCCCGGCGAGTGGGTCGGCGGCGTGATCTTCGCGATGACGCTGCTCGGCCTCGGCTGGGTCAACTGCGGCGCCGACTACTCCCGCTACCTGCCCACGAGCTCCCGCCCCGGCAGGGTGGCGACCTGGACCATGCTCGGCGGGGCGGTGCCGCCGATCGTGCTGCTGATCTTCGGCGTGCTGCTCGCGGGCGGCGACCCCAAGCTGGCCGAGGCGGCCGCGGGCGACCCCGTCGCGGCACTGGCGGGCGCGCTGCCGACCTGGTTCCTGCTGCCCTATCTGCTGACCGCCATCGGCGGGTTCCTGGCCGGGGCCATCATGGACATCTACTCCTCCGGGCTGACCCTGCTGGCGCTGGGCGTGCCGGTCAAGCGGCACTACGCGGTGCTCATCGACGGCGTGCTCATGGTGCTCGGCGGCTACTACCTGCTGTTCGTCTCGACCAGCTTCCTGGCCACCTTCCAGGCGTTCCTCGCGATCATCGGCGTCGTCATGGCCGCCTGGGTCGCCGTGTTCCTCGTGGACATGTGGCGCCTGCGTGACGGCGGCCGTTCCTATGACGAGCGGCTGCTGCGGCCCGGCGCGCCGGCCTTCAACGTGCCGGGCCTGGTCTCGCTGGTCGTCGCCTCCGTCGTGGGCATCGGGCTGATCACCTCGCTCGACCCGAACATCGCGGGCGCCGTCGGGTTCCTGATGAGCGAGGAGCTGAAGGCGGGCACGTTCGGCTCGGCCAACATCGGCGTGGTGGTCGCGCTGGTGCTGGGCGGGGTGCTCTATTTCGCGATCAGCAGCTTGACGCCGCGCCGGTCCCGCTCCTGAGGGTCACCGGCGGTTACTCTGCGTGAGACATGTCTCGGTTTCCAGGCGTGCTCCTGCTGCTGTGGTGGGCTGTCCACGGCGTGTCAGGAAGCCTGCTGCTGGTAGCGGTGATCGCCGCAGCCCGTGACGGCCGCCCCGCCGTGGCCGTCGCGGGCTTGCTGGTGGGTGCGCTCTACGCCGCCGGTCCGGGACTAACTGACCTGCTGCGCGGCCGGGCGCGGGAGCGGCTCTGGCTGGTGACGGTCACGCTGACCTGGATGGTGCTCGCCGCACTCTCCCCCGGGTTCGCCTGGCTCGCGTTCCCGCTCTTCTTCGCCCTGCTGTACGTACTGCCGCTGTGGGCGGCGATGTTCGGCGTGACCGTACTGACCTGTGCGAGCGTCGCGGCGGCGAGCTGGCACGCGGGCGGGGTGTCGGCGCCGCTGGTGCTCGGGCCCACGGCGGGGGCGGTGACCGCCGCGGTGATGTGGGCGGGACCGATCACGGGGTCACGATCGCGAAGTCGCGCACGGGGTCGTCCAGCACGGCCACCAGGCGCTTGAGCACCCGCGTGTCCCCCTCCCGATCCACCCCCTCCACCCCCCTGCCCATGAGCAGGGCGAGAAGTTGGGCTTTGGTCAGCCTGAGCGTCAGGTCGACGGGCTCCTCCGGCGGGTCCACCTGCTGGATGAGCGCGCCGTTGGACAGCGTGGTGCGGAAACACTGCCCCAGGTCGGTGAGGTGCCAGTCGATCGACAGGCTCTCGTTCCAGGCCTTGGGACCGTCGACGCGGATGGCGATCGCGTCGAAGATCTGGCTCACGCTCAGCGCGGCGACCAGGTCGGGCGAGACGGCCGCCCCGGTTGCCGGCACGATGCCGTCCGCCAGCTCCAGCGCGCCCATCAGGTAGGAGTTGCGCCAGGTGGCGTTCTCCGCGCCGTGGCCCAGCCGGGTGTAGACCTCGGCGAGCAGGTCGCGGGCCTCCTTGTTCCCCTCGTCGGCGAAGACCGCGTGGTTGAGCAGCTGCGCGGCGAAGCGCAGGTCGTTCTCGGCGATGTAGCCCCTGGCGATGGCCACCACCGCGGCTCCGCCGCCGAGGCACTCCACGTAGCGGATCGCGCTCTGCCTGGGCGGGTGCTCCCACAGGTGGGCGGGGTTGCCGTCGAACCACCCCAGGTAGTGCTGGTAGACGGCCTTGACGTTGTGGCTGGTCGAGCCGTGGTAGCCGTGCGTGTGCCAGGCCTGCTCCAGGCCCGGCGGAAGCTGCAGGTGCTCGGCGATCTCCGGTCCCGTCAGGCCCCTGTTCATCAGGCGGAGCGTCTGGTCGTGCAGGTAGGCGTGCAGGTCGCGCTGCTGGGACAGGAAGCGGTCGATGTTCTCTCCGCCCCAGGTCGGCCAGTGGTGCGAGGCGAAGGCCACGTCGGCCTGACCGCCGAAGAGCGCGATGGCCTCGGTCAGGCAGCGTGTCCACAGCCGGGGATCGCGCACGGGCGCCCCGCGCAGTGCCAGGAGGTTGTGCTGGTTGTGGGTGACGTTCTCGGCCAGGCAGAGCGCGCGCCGGCCGGGGAGCAGGAAGGTCATCTCCGGAGGCGACCCGGCGCCGGAGGCGAGCTGGAAGGCGAAACACACCCCGTCGACCGTCTCCTCCTGGCCGGTGCGCTCGATGTGCACGGTGGGCGGGATGAGCGAGATCCGCCCCGTCGACGCGGCCATGCCCAGGCCGGCGCCGATCTGCCCGGCAGGCGACCTGCCCAGGGCCGGACCGTACGTGTAGAGCGAGCGGCGGGTCATGGCGGGGCCGGTGTAGACGCTCTCCGCGGCGGCGTGCTCCAGGAAGCCGGCGGGCGCCAGGACGGGGACGTCGCCGCAGGTGACTCCGCGCACGCCGCCGTAGTGGTCGACGTGGGAGTGGGTGTAGATGACGCCGGTGACCGGGCGGTCGCCGCGGTGGCTCCGGTAGAGGCGGAGCGCCGCCGCCGCGCACTCGGTGGAGATCAGCGGGTCGATGACGATGACCCCGGTGTCGCCTTCGACGAGGGTCATGTTGGACAGGTCGAGGCCACGGACCTGGAAGATGCCGTCGGCCACCTCGTACAGGCCCTGTTTGGCGCAGAGCTGGCCTTGTCTCCAGAGGCTGGGGTGCGCGGTCTGCGGGCATTCGTCCCGCAGGAACGCGTAAGCGTCGTTGTCCCAGACGATCCTGCCGTCGGCGTT
The DNA here is from genome assembly GCF_037044575.1 of Nonomuraea sp. LPB2021202275-12-8. Lineage (NCBI taxonomy): Bacteria > Bacillati > Actinomycetota > Actinomycetes > Streptosporangiales > Streptosporangiaceae > Nonomuraea > Nonomuraea sp. LPB2021202275-12-8. The sequence goes on from NZ_JBAHWD010000010.1 coordinate 118,097, forward strand.
CCTGATCACCGCAGGGGTGAGCTGCGCGATGAACCCGCGGTCCGCGGCGTCGAAGTCGGCGCGGTCGTGGAATGGAAGGTCGGCCATGCCAAGGGCATGCCCGGAAACCGGCACAGGCACGGTCAACGAACGTACGAAATAGCATGAACGTCCGTTGATTCCGGTTATCCCGATATATCGGGATCTATGGCGGAGGCGGCGGTAAGTCCCTGTCCGGCGGTGTGGTTGGCTTGAGCTGTTCTGATCCGGATGGGGGTTCGGCGTGGAAGCCTGTGTGTTCGATCTCGACGGGGTGCTCGTCGACTCCGAGCCGGTGTGGGAGGAGGTGCGGCGCGCCTTCGTCGCCGACCACGGCGGCACCTGGCAGCCCGACACGCAGTCGCGGCTCATGGGCATGAGCACCCCCGAGTGGGCCCGATACCTGCACGAGCTCGGCGTCGACCTGCCACCGGACGAGATCGCCCAGGGCGTGATCGAGCAGATGGCGGCCCGCTACCGCGAGGGCGTGCCGCTCATGAAGGGCGCCCCCGAGGCCGTGCGGCGGCTCGCCGCCCGCTTCACGCTGGGCCTGGCCAGCTCCTCCCCCCGGACGCTGATCGACGTGGCGCTCGACGCCGCCGAGCTGCGCGAATGCTTCGCCGCCACGGTCTCGACCGAGGAGGTCGAGCGCGGCAAGCCCGCCCCCGACGGCTATCTGGAGGCGGCCCGGCGGCTCGCCGTCGATCCCCGCGGCTGCGTGGCCGTGGAGGACTCCAGCAACGGCCTGCGCTCGGCGCACGCGGCCGGCATGCGCGTCGTCGCCGTCCCCCACCCCCGCTACCCGCCCGCCCCCGACGCCCTGACCCTGGCCTGGCTCGTCGTGCACGACCTCGACTCGCTCACCCCCGAGATCCTCCAGCGATGATCCGTCCCAGGACCGAAGCCGACCTGGACGGCTGCGTCAAGGCCCTCGCCGAGGTGCAGGCCGCCGACCGCTACCCGGTGGACTGGCCCGCCGACCCCCACGGCTGGCTGACCCCCGGCGACCTCGTCGCGGCCTGGGTGGCGGTGGCGGACGGCGTGGTGACCGGTCACGTGGGACTCGCCAGGGTCGAGCCGGAGCTGGTGGAGTCGCTCGGAGTTCCCGTCGGCGGCGCCGTGACCCGCCTGTTCGTCACACCGGGAGCCCGCGGCGGCGGGCTCGCCGCCCGCCTGCTCGACCAGGTACGCGTCACCGCCGGCGTCCCGCTGACCCTGAACGTCTCGGACGAGGGCCGCGCCGCCATCGCCCTCTACGAGCGGCAGGGCTGGCGCAGGGTCGCCAGCACCAGGGCCCGATGGCTGAATTCGGCCGGCGAGCCCGCCCTGCTCCACCACTACCTCAGCCCCTGAAGCTATTGTTTGTGAATCGTGCGAGACATCACGGTATTCAGTGGCAGCGCCCATCCAGGTCTGGCCGAGGAGATCTGCGCCCACCTGGGCACTCCCCTCCACCCCGTCAAGGTCGACCGCTTCGCCAACGACGTCGTCGAGGTCCAGCTCCAGGCCAACTGCCGCGAGCGCGACGTCTTCCTCATCCAGCCCCTGGTGCCGCCCACACAGGAGAACCTGGTCGAGCTGCTGCTGATGCTCGACGCGGCCCGGGGCGCCTCGGCGGCCAGGACCACCGTGGTGCTGCCGCACTATGCCTACGCACGCTCGGACAAGAAGGACACGCCGCGCATCTCGATCGGCGCTCGGCTGGTCGCGGACCTGATGGTGACGGCGGGCGCCAGCAGGGTGCTGGCGATGACGCTGCACTCGCCGCAGGTGCACGGCTTCTTCAGCGTCCCCGTCGACCACCTGCACGCGCTGCGCGAGCTGGCCGCGCACTTCAGCCGCTACGACCTGTCCAACACGGTCGTGGTCTCCCCCGACCTGGGGAACGCCAAGGAGGCCGCGCACTTCGCCCGGCTGCTCGGGGCCGGGGTCGCGATGGGCGCCAAGCAGCGCTTTCCCGACGACCGCGTGGTGATCAGCTCGGTGATCGGTGACGTCGCGGGCAAGGACGTGATCATCCTGGACGACGAGATCGCCAAGGGCAGCACGGTCATCGAGCTGCTCGACCGGCTGCGCGAGCAGGGCGTGAACTCGGTGCGCATCGCCTGCACGCACGGCCTGTTCGCCGACGGCGCGGTGGAGCGCCTCGGCGCGCTGCCGGAGGTCGAGGAGATCGTCTGCACGAACACGGTGCCCCCGCCCAAGCCGAGCGACAAGCTCACGGTCCTGTCGATCGCCCCTGCACTGGCGGAGGCCATGCGACGGATCCACTACGGCGAGTCGGTGAGCGCCCTGTTCGGCGCCCCCTGACGGCCCCTGGGCCTGTCCCGGGAGTTGGACGGCGCATGCTCACGTGGCGCGCGGCTTATTCGTTTGATCCTCCGGTCAGGAGCTTGCGATGCTCCTGTGATGGTCGACACGAGGCTCGCGGGGCAGGTCGTTCTCGTCACCGGCGCCTGCGGGGGGATCGGTGCGGCGATCGCGCGGGCGTTCTCCGCCGAGGGAGCGCGAGTGGCGGTGCACCATTTCGCCGAGACGCCCCCTCCCTCAGGTGTCGCGTGGGAGCACGCCGCCTTCCCGCCGGAGGTCGCCGTGGAGCTGGCCGGGGAACTCGGCGACGCGGCGGCCGTACAGGGGGATCTTCGTGAACCGGATGCGCCGCGGCACCTGTTCGAGGAGGTGGAGCATCGGCTGGGACCGGTCGATGTGCTGGTGAACAATGCCGCCCACTGTGAATCGCCGGACACGTTCGACTCCCTCACCGCCGGTGGCCTGCGCCGTCACTACGAGGTCAACGCGATAGCCCCCGCCCTGCTCATCTCCGAGCTGGCCAGGCGGCGGCGAGAAGGCGGGACGCCGTGCGTGGTGAACGTCTCCACGGACGCCGCCCGCGCGTTCCCCGGGCAGGTGGGGTACGGCACTTCCAAGGCGGCGCTCGAAGCCCTCACGCGGGCAGCCGCTCTGGACCTGGCCGCGGCAGGTGTCCGGGTGAACGCGGTGGCTCCCGGGCCGGTGCAGACAGGGTGGATGGACGCCGGGACGTACGCGCGTGCCCGCTCGATCGTGCCGATGGGCCGGGTGGGCGAGCCGGCCGACATCGCCGACGCCGTCGTGTTCCTCGCCTCGCATCAGGCCCGCTGGATCACCGGCCAGATCCTCCAGGTGGCCGGAGGTCACGCGCTCTGACTCGTCGCGGGGCGCGGGGCCGGGGTGTCACGCGAAGCCGCCGTTGCTCATGAGCAGCTGGCCGTTCACCCACTCCCCCTGCGGCGAGCACAGGAAGTCGACGAGATGAGCGGTGTCCTGCGGCGTGCCCAGGCGGCTGAGCGGTATCTGGCGGAGGCATGTCTCCCGCACCTCGTCCGACATCCAGCCGGTGTCCACCGGCCCGGGGTTGACGGCGTTGGCGGTGATCCGGAGGTGGGCGAGTTCGTGAGCGGCGGCCAGGGTGATGCGGTCCAGGGCGCCCTTGCTCGCGCCGTAGGGCAGGTTGCCGACGGTGTGGTCGCTGGTCAGGCTGATGATCCGGCCGGTCCCGGGCGAGCCGCGGAAGCGCAGCCCGTACTCGCGGATCAGCAGCCAGGTGGCTCGCGCGTTCACGGCGAAGTGCCGGTCGAAGCTCTCCAGGGTGGTGTCGAGCAGGCCGGAGGCGACCGACTCGCAGTGGCACATCACCAGGGCGGTGACGTTGCCCAGCGCGCGCTCCGCCTCGTCGAAGATCCGGGCGGGGGCTGCCACGTCGGTGAGGTCGGCCTCGATCGCCACGGTGGCCGCGCCGTTGCCCGCCAGGGCCGCGTCGATCGCCTCGGTCGCCCCCTGCTCGACGCCCCAGGCCATGCGTTCGTCGTAGGGGGTCCAGTAGGTGAAGGCGATGTCCCAGCCCGACGCCGCCAACCGGGTGGCGATCCCCGCGCCGATGCCGGCGGTGCGTCCCACACCGGTGATCAGAGCGACCTTTTCACTTTTCCGTGGTTGGATCATAGTTGTCATCATGCATACCGCCACCGATCTTTTGCTGACCCAATTCCTCGCGGAGGTCAGGCCTGTCGTGCCGCTGGTGGCGTTGTGGGCGCACGGGTCGCTGGCCAAGGGCGACTACCAGCCGGGGCGCAGCGACCTCGACCTGATCGCGGTGGTGGAGGAGCCGCTCACGGACGCGCAGCGGGACGGGCTCGAGCGCCTTCACCAGGGCATCGACCTGCCGCTCGCCGAGCATCTGCACTGCTCCTACCTCCCGTTGGGGCGCCTGTCCGATCATGGGACGGAGCATGTGACGTGGGCGATGGAGGAGCTGTTCGACCGGCCTGTCACCGCGGTGACGCGCCGCGAGCTGCTGACGGGCGCTCTGGAGCTGTACGGCGAGCCGCCCGGCGAGCTGATCCCGCCGGTCTCGGATCGGGAGCTGGCCGAGTTCGTCCGGGGGGATCTGCGCGACTTCTGGCTGGTCAAGGCGGGAGGGCGCAAGCGGTGGCTGCAGGAGGTGTGGGTGGACCTGGGCATGGTGACGGTCGCGCGGGCGACGGTGACGTTGCGGGAGGGGCGGCTGATCAGCAAGCGGGAGGCGCTCGACGTGCTGGGCGAGCTGGGTGCGCCCGCGGTCGTGGTGGAGGACATCCGTTCCCGGCGGTACGGGTCACGTCGGCCGGTGCTGAGCAGGTTCCGGCGGGGGAAGCTGGCCCGGGCCTTCGTCAGAGACGCGATCAAGCGGGCCCTGGACGGCCGATAATGTGCGGCACATGCATCGCAGTCGCGTTTACGCCATTCTGATCGACACGCCCGCTGGGGAGGCTGATCAGGCTGCGGCCTTCTGGTCCGCCGCCCTCGGTGCCCGTGCTCAGTCCCTCCCTTCCGAACCGCAGTTCACCACGCTGCACGAGGCCGTGCCCGGGCTGGTCACCGCCGTTCAGGCGGTGGATGACGCACCTCGGTACCATCTCGACATCGAGACCGACGACGTCGAAGCGGAGACCGCGCGCCTGCTCGCTCTCGGTGCGACGCAGATCTCGCAGTGGCAGGAGTGCCGCGTTCTGCGGGCGCCGGGCGGGCATCTGCTCTGCGTCCTGCCGGTGGAAAGCGACCCGGAGGTCTTCGCGGCCCAGGCCGCCACCTGGCCTTGATCCCAGCGTCGCCCTCCTCCGTGGAAGTTCGCGGAACGACACTAGTCTTGAGGCGAAATATCACCTCATAAGGGGAAGGGCTCGCATGGGGGACATCAGGGATTCTTATCTGGTCGCCGCGGCGTCAGCGGTGGCACTGCTGCGCGAGCCCGCTGTGGCCGCGGCCTGGGACAAGCCGAGCGCTCTGATGGAGTTCAGCGTCGCGGGCCTGGCCGGGCACCTGGCTGTCCAGCTCGTCCGGGTGAGCGGCGTGCTGGAGTCGCAGCCCGGAGAGGCCCAGGAGCCGGCCGCCCTGCTGGAGCACTTCTCGATGTCCGCGTGGGTGCAGGCGGGGCTCGACCACGAGAGCAACGTGAGCGTCAGGCGCGGGGGCGAGGCGGCCGCCGCCGACGGTCCCGCCGTGCTGGCGGACAGGGCCGAGGAGCTGCTGGAGCGCCAGCGGATCGCTCTCCCCGCGGAGCCCGCCGACCGGGTGGTCAAGCTGCCGTGGGCCGAGTGGTCACTGCGCCTGAACGACTTCCTGCTCACGCGCCTGATGGAGCTCGTGGTGCACTCCGACGACCTGGCGGCCAGCGTCGGCCTGGAGACGCCCGAGCTGCCGGCCGAGGTCAACGATCCGGTCGTGGACCTGCTGGCGCGGCTGGCCGTACATCGCCATGGGGCCACGGCGGTCATCCGCTCGCTGAGCAGGGCCGAGCGGGCGCCGGCCACGATAAGCGCCTTCTAGTGGCTCGACGCTCGTCACGTAACCGCTTGTCACGCCGCTTGGGCCGGGTATTGCACTGACGGATGGGTGAGTCCAGGGGGCGAAGCTGACCTTTATTGTGGAATGAAGCGTTCTGTTCTGCTATCATAAGACCAGAACGTTCCGTTCCGTATATGAAGGAGCTAGCCATGACCATTCTCGTCACCGGCGCCACCGGGACCGTCGGCCGTCTCCTCGTCGAGGAGCTCCTCCAGACCGGTCAGCGGGTGCGCGCACTGACCAGGAACGCCGCCAAGGCCGGACTGCCCCAGGAGGTCGAGGTCGTCGAGGGCGACCTGGCCCGGCCCGAGACCCTGGCGGCCGCCTTCGAGGGCGTCACCGCGGCGCACCTCATCAACTTCGCCGGCGACGACTACCAGCCACTGGAGCAGGGCGACCGGATCGCGGAGATCGCGGCGCAGGCGGGCGTGCGCCGCGTCACCGTGCTCGGCGGGCGGGCCGACGGCGCGCTGGAGCAGGCGCTGGCCGGCACCGACATGGAGTGGACGCTGCTGCACCCGGTCGAGTTCATGTCCAACACGCTGCGGTGGTGGACCCACTCCGTCAGGGCCGAGGGCGTGGTCAAGGAGCCGTTCGGCGACAGGCTGAGCGCCATGGTGCACGAGCGCGACATCGCCGCGGTGGCCGCCACCGTGCTGGTCGAGGGCGGCTACGGCGGCCGGAGCCTCACGCTGACCGGTCCGCAGGCGGTGGCGACCACCGACAAGGTCCGCATCCTCAGCGAGGCGATCGGCAGGGAGATCCGCTTCATCGAGCTCACCGAGGACGAGGCGCGGGCCCAGTGGCGGATGTTCGGCATGGGCGAGGAGACCATCGAGTTCCTCATCGAGGCGCTCGGCAACACCCCTGAGGAGGGCAGGACGGTGGCCCCGACCGTTGAGCAGGTCACCGGCCGGGCACCGCGCGGCTTCGCCCAGTGGGCCGCCGAGCACGCCGAGGCGTTTCAGCCGGTGGCGTCCGCGTAGTAGCAGGCCGCCTGCGTCCCCGCCGAAGCGGGCAGGATGTCGAGCAGCTCTCCCCTGCATCTGGCGTCCACGCCCGCCTCGGCGGCCTTGCCCGAGGCCAGCACCTGGCAGCGGGCGTGGAACCGGCAGCCACCCGGGATCCTCGTCGGGTCCGGTGGCTCACCGGTCAGCACCACCCGTTCGGGAGACTCGGGCAGCACGGACAGCAGAGCTTGCGTGTAGGGGTGCCGGGGAGCGGTGAGCACCTGCTCGACGGGCCCGGACTCGACGATCCTGCCCAGGTACATGACCGCCACCCGGTCGGCGATGTTCCAGGCCAGGCCCAGGTCGTGGGTGACGACCAGCGCCGACAGGCCGAGGTCGTCGCGCAGCTTGAGCATCAGCGCCAGGATCTCGCCCCGCACCGACGCGTCCAGCGAGGCCACCGGCTCGTCGGCGACCAGGACCTTCGGGTTCAGCGCCAGAGCTCCGGCGATCACCACCCGCTGGCGCTGCCCACCGGACAGCTCGTGCGGGTAGCGCAGCAGGAACCGCTCGGGCGGCCGCAGCCCGGCCCTGGACAGCGCGGATTTCACGATCTCCGCCTCGTCGGGCAGGCCGTGGATGCGCGGGCCCTCGGCCACCGCCTCGTACACGGTGTGGCGCGGGTTGAGCGAGCCCGTCGGGTCCTGCAGGACGAGCTGCACCTCGCGGCGGTAGGCCTTCAGCGCCTTGGAGCCGTACTTCAGCGGCTGCCCGCCGTAGTGCACCGAGCCCGAGGTGGGCCGTTCCAGGCCGAGCAGCGTGCGGGCGAGCGTCGTCTTGCCGCAGCCGGACTCGCCGACCAGCGCCACGATCTCGCCCGCGCCGATCGAGAGGTTCACGCCGTCCACCGCGCGGGCGCGACGCCCGCGCGCGGAGAACTCCACGTGCAGGTCACGCGCCTCCAGCAGGGTGCTGCTCGCCGTGACCGCCGGGTCCGCCGGCGCCTGCGTCTCGGTCATGAGGCCTCCTCTTTCGCCCGTACGTGGACGCACGCGGCGGCGCGGTCGTCACCGGCGGGCCACAGCTTGACGTCCAGCGTCGAGCACTCCTCCAGCGCGATCGGGCAGCGCGGGTGGAACGGGCACCCGGTCGGCAGGTCCATGGGGTCGGGCGGGTCGCCGCCGAGCCCCTTGGGCGCGAGCCGCGAGACCGGATCGCCCACGGTGGGGAACGCCGCCGCCAGCGCCCTGCTGTAGGGGTGCTTGGCGTCGTGGAACACCTCCTGCGACGGGCCGAGCTCCACCAGCCGCCCGGCGTACATGACCCCGAGCCGGTCGCAGACGTCGGCCAGCACGGACAGGTCGTGCGAGATCATGATCAGCGAGATGTCGTGTTCGGCGACCAGATCCTTGATCAGTGTCAGCACCTGCGCCTGGACCATCACGTCGAGCGCCGTCGTCGGCTCGTCGGCGATGATCAGCTTCGGTGAGCAGGCCAGCGCCATCGCGATCATCACGCGCTGGCGCTGCCCGCCGGACAGCTCGTGCGGGTAGCTGCGGGCCCGCCACGCGGGCAGGCCCACCTGGCCGAGCAGCTCGGCCACCCGCTTCTCCGCCGCGTCGGGCTTGGCCAGGCCGTGCACCAGGATGGGCTCGGCGATCTGTTCGCCGATCCGGCGCACCGGGTTGAGCCCATGCTGGGCGCCCTGGAACACGATCGACGCCTCGGCCCAGCGGACCGCCCGCAGGCGGCCCCACTTCATGGCGGCGATGTCCTCGCCGCCGAGCAGGATCCGGCCGCCGACGCGGGCGTCGCGCGGCAGCAGCCGCAGCAGCGCCATGGCCAACGTCGACTTGCCGGATCCCGACTCGCCGGCGACCCCGAGAGCCGCTCCGCTGTCCAGCGTGAGCGACACGCCACGCACCGCGGGCACCTCGCCCGAGGCGATCCGGTAGGTCACGGAGAGGTCGTCCAGTTCGAGCAGACTCATGCGCCCGCCTTCCGCAGTCGCGGGTTGAGCACGGCCTCCAGCGCCCGGCTGCACAGCGTGAACGCCATGACGACCGCGACGATGCACAGGCCCGGGATGAGGATGTACCACCAGGCGCCTTGGGTGGCCGCGCCCCAGTCGTAGGAGCCGCGCAGCATCGTGCCCCAGGAGGTCTTGTTGGCGGTGACGCCCAGGAAGGCCAGCGTGGACTCGGTGACGATGGCGCTGGCCACCTCCAGCGTGGTGCTGGCCAGCAGCAGCGGCGCCACGTTCGGCAGCACGTGCCGGGTGGTGATGTGCCAGTGCCCGGCGCCGAGCGCCTTGGAGCGCTCGATGTACGGCCTGGCCTCCACGGCCAGCGTCTGCGCCCTGATCAGCCGGGCGGTCGACGGCCAGGAGGTGACGCCGATGGCCATGATGACGGTGAAGGTGCTGCCGCCCAGGATGGCCGCTAGCACCAGGGCGGTGATGAGCGAGGGCAGCACCAGGAACCAGTCGGTGACGCGCAGAATGGCGCCGCCGATCCAGCCGCGGAAGTGCCCGGCGGCGATCCCGAGCACGGTGCCGATGATCATGCTGACCAGCGCCGCCAGGAACCCGATGAGCAGCGACGTGCGCGAGCCCCACCAGGCCATCAGCAGGATGGACCGGCCCGACTCGTCAGTGCCGAACGGGTAGTCGAGGCTGGGCGGCGCCCACTTGGGCCCGGTGCCCGAGACGACGCTGGTGACGCTCTCGTCGATGAACAGCGGCGCGGCCAGCGCGAGCACGACCGCCGCCACCAGGATCACCAGGCCCGCGACGCCGGTCCGCTCCCGGCGGAAGGCCTTCCAGAAGCGCCCGAACGCCAGCCGCCGGCGGGTCGAGGTGACGCTCATGCCGCCCTCACTCTCGGGTCCAGCATGTGGTAGACCACGTCGGCCAGCGTGTTCATCAGGATCACGGCCACGGTGATCAGCATGAATGTGCCCTGCATGAGCGTGAAGTCAGGCACCCGGATCGCCTCGTAGAAGAGCTGGCCGAGCCCGGGCCAGCTGTAGATGGTCTCGACGGTGACCGCGCCGCCGACGACGAAGCCGATGCGCATGAAGACCAGCGTCACGGTGGGCAGCAGCGCGTTGGGCACCGCGTGCCTGCGCCGCACGTCGTCGTCGCGCAGGCCCTTGGCCCGCGCCGTCGTCACGTAGTCCTGGCCCATCTCATCCAGCAGCGACGAGCGCATGACCAGCAGATACTGGGCGTACACCACCGCGACCAGGGTCAGACACGGCAGCACCATGTGGTGCGCCACGTCGAGCAGGTACGCGAAGCCATCGGGCGCGTCCACGCTCTGGATGCCCCGCGACGGGAACAGCTTGAGCCAGGCGCCGAAGACCAGCATCAGCAGCAGCCCCAGCCAGAACGTGGGCACCGACCACAACACCAGGGAGACCCCGGTGGAGTAGCGGTCGAACCGGCTCCCGTGCCGCCACCCGGCGCGCACTCCCTGCCAGAGGCCGAGGCTGACCGCGATGAACAGGCCCACCCCCGCCAGCAGCAGCGTCGGGCCTATCCGCTCGCCGATGAGGTCGAGCACCGGCCGCTTGTACTCGTAGGACCTGCCGAAGTCGAAACGGAGGGTGGCGCCGACGAAGTCGAAGAACTGGTCGATCAGCGGCTTGTCCAGGCCGAGCCGGTGCCGCTCCAGGTCGAGCTGGTCGGGCGTCATGTTGCGGCCCTGCGCGAGGTTGCGCACGGGGTCCCCAGGCAGGAGCCGGAACAGGAAGAACGTCCCGACGATCACCATGGCGATGCTGAAAAGCGCCCCGCTGACCTTCGACAGCGCGTATTTCAGCGTGCCGCGGTAGGCGGGGCGATCGTCACCGCGCTGACCCGCAGCGCCCGCCGCCTGGACGGCGGCGGGCTCTGCGGCTTCGAGCGGAGCTGTCATTCGCGGTCGTCCGCCACGCTCTTGCGCCGCCTCGTCAGGAAGAAGGCGCCGAGGCCGATGACCACCACGGCGCCGACGATGCCGGCGATGAGGCCGGTGTTGGAGCCGCCCTCGGCCGACGACGCGGCCGGCTCGACCGCCTCGACCGTGTAGAACGGCCAGTAGCCGCTGCCGCCGTACAGGATGCCGTTGGTCTCGGGGATCGGGGTGATGCTCTTGATCCGGTCCTTGCGGTAGCCCTCGAGGTCGTTCGGGTAGTAGAGGGCGATCACCGGGGCGTCAGTGTAGAGACGCTCCTGCATCTGCTTGATGATCTCCGCGCGCTTGGGCCGGTCGAGCTCCTTGAGCTGCTCCTGGTAGAGCTTCTCGAAGGTTTCGTCGCAGTAGAACGACTCGGTGCCGCCACCCTCGCCGGCCGCGGTCGGCCTGCGGCTGCACAGGTGCGTCGCGAGGACCTCCTCGGGGTCGGGGTTGACCGACCAGCCGCTGATCGCGATGTCGAACAGGCCGGTGACGCCGGTCTCCTCGGAGAACTTGCTGGAGTCGAGCTTCTTGGTGGTCAGCGTGATGCCGACCTCCTTGAAGAACCCGGTCAGGTATTCGGCGAGCTTGTCCTCGATGGGGGTGTCGGTGTGGATGCTGAAGCGGAATTCCAGCTTCTTGTCACCGTCGGGCATCGTCCGGACGCCGTCGGCGCCCTTCTTGTAGCCCGCGTCGTCGAGGATCTGGTTGGCCTTGGCCGGGTCGTAGGAGACCTTGGTGTCGCCGCTGGCCTCCCAGAAGAAGTCCGTGTACATCGGCGGCACGATCGAGCCGTCGGCGGGCTTGGCCAGGCCGTTCTGCACGTCGGCGACCAGCTTCTGCTTGTCGATCGCGTAGTGCAGCGCCTGGCGCACCTTCGCGTCCTTCAGCGCCGGGTGACCGTCGCCGACAGGCTTGTCGTCGGTGGTCGTGGCGCCGTGGTTGAGCTGCAGGTAGGCGGCACGGCGGCCCTGCTCGTTCCACTGCACGATGTTCGCGTCGCCCTTGAGCGCCTCGAAGTCCGGCGGGGTGAGCCGGCCGATCAGGTCGATCTCGCCGTTCTTGAGGCCGACGATCGAGGCGGCGGGGTTGTCGTAGAAGACGACCTGCAGCTCGTCGATCTTGGCCTTGCCGCGCCAGTAGTTCGGGTTGGCCTGCAGCTTGACGAACTGGTCCTTCTTGTGCTCGACGGCGATGTACGGGCCGCTGGTGACGGCCGGGTACTGGTCGGCCGAGAAGTTCGCCAGGTCGGTGACCTTCTCCCAGACATGCTTGGGCATGATCGGGATCGGGTTGTCCAGCATCGACGCCTGCGGGGCCTTGAGCTTGATGGTCAGGTCCTGGCCGCTGGCCGTGACGGTCTCGAAGTTCTCGACGGCGGGGCCGTTCGCGGTCTTGGCCGCGTCGTCCGTCATGATCTTGTTGAACGTCCAGGCGGCGTCCTCGGCCGTGACCGGCTGGCCGTCGGACCACTTGGTGCTGCGGATCTTGAACGTCCAGGTGAGCCCGTCCTCGGACGTGGTCCACGATTCGGCCAGGTCCGGGCTCGGCTGCAGCGTCTTGGAGTCGGGGACCGTGAGGAACCCGTACATCCAGCGGTGGATCGAGGTCGAGACCAGGCGCACGGCGAGGAACGGATTCATCGAGTCCACGGCCTGGGTCGCGCCGACGCGGACGATCTTCTTCCCCGCCGCAGGATCCTGCGCCAGGGCGGCCTGGCCCTGACTAACCACTAAAAGCGCGACGCCCAGCGCAGCTAGGCGTGCGAGCCATTTCCTCATGATGCCTCACCTTCAGGCGGGGGGGTTATCTGTGTAGAGCACGGCACACCATAGGAACGTCGCATGTCAACGAGTGGCGGAGAATTGTTTCATCTTCGTTTCCTTGCGCGGTGTAAATTTTCAGTGGTTCTCGGACACCGTGCCCTGATCCACCCGTAGCCGACGATCGACCCGCACGGCGTCGAGCATCCGACGGTCGTGCGTGACGAGGAGCAGCGTGCCCGGATAGCTCGACAGCGCCGACTCCAGCTGCTCGATGGCGGGCAGGTCCAGATGGTTCGTCGGCTCGTCGAGCACCAGTAGATTAACGCCTCTGGCCTGCAACAACGCAAGAGCTGCCCGGGTGCGTTCGCCGGGCGAGAGTGTGGAGGCGGGCCGCAGCACGTGCGCCGCCTTCAGCCCGAACTTGGCCAGCAGCGTGCGCGCCTCCGCCGGCGGCAGGTCAGGCACGTGCGGAGCGAACGCGTCGAGCAACGCCTCCTCGCCCTCGAACAGCCGTCGGGCCTGGTCCACCTCTCCGACCACCACGCCGGGGCCGAGCGAGGCGTGCCCCTCGTCGAGCGGGGTCCGCCCCAGCAGTGCGCCCAGCAGGGTCGTCTTGCCGGAGCCGTTGGCCCCGGTGATCGCCACCCGCTCCGCCCAGCCGATCTCCAGGTCGACAGGGCCGAGCGTGAACGAGCCCCGCCTGACCACCGCACCGCGCAGCGTGGCCGTCACCGCGCCGGATCGGGGCGCGGCGGCGATCTCCATCCGCAGCTCCCACTCCTTGCGCGGCTCCTCGACCGTCTCCAACCGCTCGATCATCTTCTCCGTCTGGCGGGCCTTTGCGGCCTGCTTCTCGGTGGTCTCGACACGGAGATTGCGGCCGATCTTGTCGTTGTCGGTGGCCTTGCGCCGGGCGTTCTTGACGCCCTTCTCCATCCACGCCCGCTGGGTACGGGCCCGGGCCTCCAGCTGGGCGCGGGTGTCGGCGTACTCCTCGAACTGCTCCCTGGCGTGCCTCCTGGCCACCTCCCGCTCGTCAAGATAGGCCTGGTAGCCTCCGCCGTACAGCCTGATCTGCTGCTGCGCCAGATCCAGCTCCAGGACCCTGGTGACCGTCCTGGCGAGAAACTCCCTGTCGTGGCTGACCAGCACCGCGCCCGCCCGCAACCCCTTGACGAACCCTTCCAGCCGCTCCAGCCCGTCGAGGTCCAGGTCGTTGGTGGGCTCGTCGAGCAGGAACAGGTCGTAGCGGCTGAGCAGCAGCGAGGCCAGCCCGGCCCGCGCCGCCTGCCCGCCCGACAGCGAGGTCATCGGCTGCTCCAGGCTCACGGTCAGCCCGATCGCCGCCGTCCGCTCCTCCAGATCGGCGCCGCCCAGCGACAGCCACCGCTCCAGTGCCACGCTGTAGGCGTCGTCGGCGCCCGGCTCCTGCTCGACCAGGCCCTGGGTGGCGGCGTCGAGGTCGCGCTGCGCCTGGGCGACGCCGGTGCGCCTGGCGAGGAACTGCCCGACGGTCTCGCCCGGCCTGCGCTCGGGCTCCTGCGGCAGGTGGCCGACCGTGGCCGCCGGCGGGCTGAGCTGCGTCGAGCCGTGCTCCGGCTGGTCGATGCCGGCCAGCAGGCGCAGCAACGTGGACTTGCCCGCTCCGTTGGCTCCGACGAGCCCGATGACCTCACCCGGGCTCACCACCAGATCCAGCCCGGAGAACAGGACGCGCTCCCCATGCCCCGCCGCGAGATCCCGCACTACCATGGTCGCGCTCATGTCGGCCGATGCTACTAGGGTGAGCCAGATGTCCCGTTTGCCCGTTGGCATCGCCGCGGTGCTCACCGTCGCGGCCGGCCTGGGGATCCGCACGCTGTGGGACGGGCCGTTCGCCAAGTACGCCGGAGACGCGCTCTACACGGTGCTCATCTACCTGCTGCTCGTGCTCGTCTGGCCGGCGATCCGGCCGTGGGCCGCCGCGCTGGTGTCGGGCGGGCTGAGCTGGGCGATCGAGTTCGCCCAGCTCGCGGAGATCCCCGCCGTCCTGAGGCCCCTGCTGGGCAGCACGTTCAACCCTCCCGACCTGCTCTGGTACGCCGTCGGAGCGGCCGTCGTCGGCGCCGCGCACGCGGCGCGGCTCAGCGCGAAGGCGCATGCATCCCACCCCCGCGGATAGGGGGAGGGAAACGACGACGCAGAGGGATCATCATGCTTGAGAACAAGACCATCGCGTTCCTCGTCGCCCCCGAGGGCGTCGAGCAGGTCGAGCTCACCGAGCCGTGGCAGGCCGTCAAGCAGGCCGGCGGCACGCCGCGGCTGGTCTCCACCAGCCCGGGCCAGGTCCAGGGCTTCAACCACCTCGACAAGGCCGACACCTTCGCCGTGGACGCCACCGTCGACGACGTCTCGGCGGCCGACTTCGACGGCCTGGTGCTGCCCGGCGGCGTCGCGAACCCGGACTTCCTGCGCACCGTGCCGCAGGCCGTGCGCTTCGCCAAGGACTTCTTCGACGCCGGCAAGCCGGTGGCCGCCATCTGCCACGCGCCGTGGACGCTGGTCGAGGCCGACGTCGTGCGCGACCGCACGATCACCTCGTGGCCGAGCCTCCGGACCGACCTGCGCAACGCCGGCGCCACCTGGGTGGACAAGGAGGTCGTGGTGTGCGAGTCCGGGCCGAACGTACTGGTATCCAGCCGCAAGCCGGACGACCTGAAGGCGTTCTGCCAGGCTGCGACGGACGCGTTCGGCGCCTGACCGACGCATCGCCTGACGAGATCGAAACTCGTCTGTAACTCCTTGCCCGCGCGGAGGAAATGGTCTAGATGTAGACCAAAGAGCGTCCTCCGCGCCCCCCAGGGAGTACGTCACATGAGCACAGATGCGGATTCCAGGCGGCTGGCCGAGCTCGGCTACAAGCAGGAGCTGTCCAGAACCTGGAGCGGTTTCTCCAACTTCGCGATCTCCTTCTCCATCATCTCGATCCTCGCCGGCTGCTTCACCACCTTCGGACAGGCCTGGAACAATGGCGGCCCCATCGCCATCTCCTGGGGCTGGCCGCTGATCTCCTTATTCATCCTGATCATCGGCTTCTGCATGTCGGAGCTGGTGTCGGCCTATCCGACCGCGGGCGGCATCTACTGGTGGGCCGCCAAGATGGGCAAGCCGATCCACGGCTGGTTCACCGGCTGGCTCAACCTCATCGGCCTCATCGCGGTCACCGCGTCCGTCGACTACGGGTGCGCGACGTTCCTCAACATCACCCTGTCCCGGCTGACCGGCGGGGCCTGGGAGGGCACGCTCTCGCAGGCGTTCCTGCTGTTCGTGATCGTGCTGGCGCTGCACGCGCTGATCAACATCTTCAGCCACCGGCTGATCTCGCTGCTGCAGAACGTCTCGGTCTGGTGGCACGTCGCCGGGGCCGCGATCATCGTCGCGATCCTCGTCTTCGCGCCCGCCCAGCACCAGTCGCTCGGCTTCGTCTTCACCGAGACGATCAACAACTCCGGGTTCGGCGACGGCGGCCTGCCCTTCTGGCTGTACGTGCTGCCGCTCGGCTTCCTGCTCACCCAGTACACGATCACCGGCTTCGACGCCTGCGCGCACGTGTCGGAGGAGACCCAGGGCGCCTCCACGGCCGCCGCGCGCGGCCTGTGGCAGTCGATCTTCTATTCGGCGATCGGCGGCTGGATCCTGCTGCTGGCCTTCCTGTTCGCGGCCACCAACGTGGACGAGATCAACAACCAGGCGGGCTTCGTCGGCGCCATCTTCACCACCGCGCTCTCCTCGCCGCTGGCCACCGCCGTCTTCGCGATCTCCACCATCGGCCAGTTCTTCTGCGGCATGAGCTGCGTGACCTCGATGTCACGGATGACGTACGCCTTCTCCCGCGACGGCGCGGTGCCCGGCTGGCGCCTGTGGTCCAGAGTCGACCGCAACCGCACCCCGGTCAACGCCATCCTGGCCGGCTGCCTGGTGGCCGCCCTCATCACCCTGCCCGCCCTCTACGCCCCCGCCGGCCTGACGACTCCCATCGCCTTCTACGCCGTCGTCTCGATCGCGGTCATCGGCCTCTACCTGGCGTTCCTGATCCCGATCTGGCTCCGGCTGCGCATGGGCGACCGCTTCGAACCCGGCCCGTGGACGCTCGGCAGCCGCTACAAGGTGCTGTGCTGGATCGCCTGCGTCGAGATCGCGATCGTCTGCGTCTACTTCGTCATGCCGTTCTCGCCCGCCGGCGTCCCCGGCAGCGAGGAGTTCACCTGGACCGCGGTCAACTACGCGCCGATCGCGGTCGGGGTGGTGCTCATCGGCATCGCCCTGTGGTGGCAGCTGTCGGCCAAGCACTGGTTCACCGGCCCCCGCCGCACCGTCGACGAGAGCTCCCGCCCCTGACGCCCGAGCAGGCGGGTACGGACTCCGTACCCGCCTGCTCGGTCAGGACGCCTCGAAGGAGGCGGCCACGGCCGCGCGGACCTCGTCCATCGACGTCCGGCTGATCTCGCGCCTGAGCGAGGTCATGTCCACGTCGGGCATGCCGCATGCCACCGCCCAGTGCCATGGTTCGAGGTCGCCGTCGACGTTGAGGGCGAAGCCGTGGCTGGTGACACTGCGGCTCTGCCGCATGCCGATGGAGATGATCTTGCGGCCGGTCTCGGCCGTCCAGACGCCGGTGAGCAGTTCCGAACCCGGCGGGGTGTCGCGGCGCTCGGCGGGCAGCCCGAGCCCGCCGAGCGCGTCGACCAGCCGGAGCTCCACCTCACGGACGTAGTCGACGATGCCCTGGTCCTCGCCCAGCTTGACGACGAGGTAGCCGACAAGCTGGCCGGGACCGTGGTAGGTGAGCTGGCCGCCCCGCCCGGTCTCGATCACCGGGATGCCGCGCGACGGGTCTGGGAGATGCTCCAGCGGCGTGCGCCTGCCGACGGTGTAGACCGATGGATGGCTGAGCAGCCAGAGCGTGTCCGGCCGCTCGTCTCGCTGGCGCTCGCCGACGAGGTCGGCCATGCGCTCCATCGCCTTGTCGTAGTCGACGAGCTCGTCCTGGATGAGTGTCAGCGGCCTTGCCCTCATGCTTCGAGGATAGAACCGCTCGGGACCTGCCCGGTTCAGTACTTCTTGGGCTCTTCGGGGACAAGGAACCACATGACGGCGTAGGCGACCCACATCGGACCGGGGAAGAGCGAGAGGATCAGCCAGACGATGCGGACGAGGGTCGGCGGCAGGCCCATCTTGTCGGCGAGGCCGCCACAGACGCCGGCCAGAATCCTGTGCTCTCGTGAGCGGTACATGCTGTTTCCTCCGTGTGTTTTACCTTCTACCTGCCCAACGGACGGCAAAGCATCAGGTATCCCGCTAGGAGCCCTGAGAAAACCCTGTAAGGGTCAGCCATTCACGCGCCTGCGCCAGATGTTCGCTGGTCAGGCCCCGTGCCGGAGGCACGTGGACGAGCAGGAAGTCATCCAGACCCTGATAAGCCCTGAGATACTCCTCGTCCTCCTTGTAGACCTGGTCGTCGAACCAGACGAATCTCCTGCCGCCGACGTAGTCCGCCACATAGCGGGTCTTGAACATCTCGCCGTGCTCGCTGCCCAGGTCCGGCCCCAGGGGGACCACCGGCAGCGGCGGCAGGCCGAGCCGGGGCGAGATCCACTCGTTCGCGTTCTGCTCCCAGGTCGTGGCCCAGGCCAGCTCGGTCCCGGTGCGCAGGGCCAGCTCCATGAGCCTGGGCCCGTGCCTGGGGTTGAGGTGCACGGTGTAGACGTGGCTGTCGATCGTGCACCTGTAGCGCCGGAAGTCCGGGGTGGGACGGCCGGTGGGGTTGAGCACCCCGTCGACGTCCAGGAGCAGCAGCGGCTTCACCTGTCGGCTCCGACGCGGTGCTCCTGCGGGCTGACGCCGCGCACCCGTTTGAAGGCCGCGCTGAGCGCGAACGGGCTCCCGTAGCCGACCTTCCTGGCGACCGAGCCGACCGTCTCGTCGGGCTCGCGCAGCAGGTCGGCGGCCAGGGCCAGCCGCCAGTCGGTGAGGAAGGCCATCGGCGGCTCGCCGACCAGATCGGTGAAGCGCCTGGCCAGCGAGGCGCGGGAGACGCCGACCTCGGCGGCCAGCGAGGCGACGGTCCACGGGTGGGCCGGGTTGTTGTGCAGCATCCGCATGGCCCTGCCCACGATGGGGTCGCTCTGCGCCCGATACCAGGCAGGCGCCTCATGGGTGGCGAACCAGGACCGCAGCGTCGAGATGAGCAGCAGGTCGAGCAGCCGGTCGAGGACCGCTTCCTGACCCGGCTCGTCCTTGACCACCTCGGCGCCGAGCAGCGGGAGGAGGGGCTCCCCCTGCTGCACGAGCAGCAGGGGCAGCGCCTCCAGCAGCCGCCTGCTGATCTCGCCCTCCATCAGGTAGGTGCCGGTGATCATCATGGTGGCGCCGTCGGGGTCGTTGCCCCAGGTGCGGACCCCGAGATCCATCGCCTGGTAGAGGGACTCGCCGTCCAGCGTGGTGCAGCGCTGACCCGGGTGGATGATCACCTGAGGCGGCGTGGCGGGGTCGTCGGCCACCGTGTAGGGCTCCGGCCCGCGCACGATCGCCACGTCACCGGGGTTCATCCGCACGTCGCGGCCCTGGTCGGGCACGATCCAGGCGGTGCCGCGCACGAGCGCCACCAGCGTGAGCGGGGCCCGGTCCTGGATGCGCAGCGACCACGGCGGATCGAGGATCGAGCGGAGCAGGAACGCCCCGCGAGCTCTCGGGCCGTCCAGTAACGCTGCCAAGTGGTCCATGGGTTAGACGATCGCACATGGCATTGCGCTTCTCAACCATGGAGAGTCTCATAGCGTCGGCGGCTTAATAGGGGCATGACAATCTTGGTAACGGGCGGCACCGGCAAGACCGGCCGCCGCGTCGCAGACAAGCTGACCGCTCTCGGCCTCCCCGTGCGGATCGGGTCCCGCTCCGCCTCCCCGTCCTTCGACTGGGCCGACCCTGACACGTGGGCGCCCGCCCTGGCCGGTGTGCGGTCCGTGTACGTCTCCTACTATCCCGACCTCGCCTACCCCGGCGCGGTCGACGTCGTGCGGGCCTTCGTCGAGCAGGCCATGGCCGCGGGCGTCGGCCGGCTGGTCCTGCTCTCCGGCAGGGGCGAGCCCCAGGCCGAGCTCAGCGAGCGGATCGTGCGGGAGTCCGGCGCCGAGTGGACGATCGTCCGCTGCGGCTGGTTCATGCAGAACTTCACCGAGAGCTACCTGCTGGATCCGGTCCTCGAAGGCGTCATCGCGCTGCCGGCCGGTGACGTGGCCGAGCCGTTCGTGGACGTGGACGACATCGCGGACGTGGCCGTGGCCGCGCTCAGCGAGGAAGGCCACGAGGGCAAGCTTTACGAGCTGACCGGGCCCAGGCTGCTGACGTTCGCCGACGTGGCGGCCGAGCTCTCCGCGGTCACCGGAAGGGAGATCGTCTACGTCCCGATCACCGGGGAGGAGTACGCCGCCGCCGCGGCCGGCCTCGGCGTGCCCGAGGGCGAGATCGGGCTGCTGCAGACACTGTTCGACGAGGTGCTCGACGGCCGCAACTCCTACGTCACCGACGGCGTGAGCCAGGCGCTGGGCAGGCCCGCGCGGGATTTCACCGACTTCGCCAAGGCGAACGCGCAGGCATGGGCAGAGCCTCACCCCTCGTCGTAGGTCGCCCGCGAGCGGGTTCGGCCGACGCCTCACGAACTGAAATCTCCAGTCGACCGGCCGAACCTTCGACCCGAGCAACCGCCACTCCCCGTTTCCGCTAGCCTCACCTCGTTCGCTCGGGTGGTCCTTGGGAAGGGTGCGCACGTGATCGGCTGGATGGAAGCGGTGGTGCTGGGGCTGCTGCAGGGACTCACGGAGTTCCTGCCGATCTCCTCTAGCGCGCACATCCGCGTGGTCTCCGCCTTCTTCGGCTGGAAGGACCCCGGCGCCGCCTTCACCGCCGTCATCCAGCTCGGCACCGAGACGGCCGTCCTGATCTACTTCAGGAAGGAGATCTGGGAGATCATCTCCACCTGGACCCGCTCCCTGTTCACCCCCGCTCTGCGCTCCCACTACGCGGCGCGCATGGGCTGGTACGTCATCGTCGGCAGCATCCCCATCGGCGTGCTCGGCCTGGTGCTCAAGGACCAGATCGAAACCGTCTTCCGCAACCTCGTCCTGGTGGGCATCACGCTGATCGTCTTCGGGATCATCCTCTGGTTCGCCGACCACACCGCCCGCAACAAGCTCACGCTGGAAAAGCACCTGAGCCTCCCGCACGCCCTGGTGTACGGCTTCGCCCAGGCGCTCGCCCTCATCCCGGGCGTCTCCCGCTCAGGCGGCACCATCACCGCCGGCCTGCTGCTGGACTACCGGCGCGAGGACGCGGCCAAGTACTCGTTCCTGCTGGCCATCCCGGCCGTCCTGTCCTCGGGCTTCCTGGAGCTCGCCGAGATCGGCGAGGGCTCGGCGCCCGCCTGGGGACCGACGATCCTGGCCACGGTGATCTCGTTCGTCGTGGGCTACGCGGCGGTGGCGTGGTTCCTGCGCTACATCAGCACGCACCGGTTCACGGGCTTCGTGATCTACCGCATCGCCCTGGGCGTGTTCGTCATCTTCGCCGTCACCATCGGCTGGATCCCCGCCCAGGGATGATCGCGCGGCTCCGAAGGGGCGCATGCGACCGGCTCAGGGAAGAGCCCTGTCCCCCGTGAAGTTCGTGCGGGGATAGCGGCTGGCCAGGGCGAAGATGACGGCGAACAGTGTCCAGGCGGCGACGAAGGCCACCGGCTCACCCCAGGCGTCGCCAATGATGTCGGCCAGCATGGCACGGCCCTCGAAGTACGCCACCAGGCCCACGATCGCCCCCGGGATGGCGCCCCACCAGCGCCTCCACCACACCTCATGCATCACCACCTCGAACACCACGAGGGTGATCGGGCCTAGCAGCAGCGGCCTCGAGCTCCCCGCGCTCCCGAAGAAGCCGTAGATCGCGAGGATCGCGACGGCGCTGCCGGCGGTGAGCAGCACCACGGCGCCGAACGGCGCGGGCTCGTCCCGCGGGTCGACGGGCCGGTAGGGCTCAGGGGCGCCCCGCGAGGGGTCGTCGGCCGAGGGGTCGTCGCGTGAGCCGTCCTCGTTGGGCTCGATGTCATCGGGCACCGGGACATTCTGGCCCACCTCCCCGCGATCCGCCCGAGGATTTCCCGATCAGCCGGCACGCTGGACGACTACACGGGCGTGGAGACGGCCGGCTCCGGCCGGTAGCTGAACAGGGTAAAGACCAGCGAGGCCAGGGCGATCCCGGTGGCGAGCACGATCACGCCCGCCCGGCCCCACCCGTCCAGGGCCAGCCCGCCCATGACGCCCGCCACCACGAGCCCCACGTACTGGGCCGAGGAGAGCAGGCCGAGCCCGATCGGCACGTTGTTCGGCAGGACGGCGACGATCCTGTATTGCTGCGCGGGCGCGATCAGCCAGCCCAGAGCGCCCCAGAAGAACGCCCACACCAGCGCCACGGGCAGGGCGAGGTTCGCGAGCGGGATGAGCGCCAGGAACGCACTGGACGCGGCCAGCCCGAAGAGCACCATCCGGCGCGGCCCGTACGCGTCGGTGAAGCGCCCGCCGAGCTGGTTGCCGACGATGGCGCCCACCCCCCACGCCCACAGCACGGCGGGCAGCGGCAGGTCGAGCAGGGAGCCGATGTAGGTGTAGGCGGTGAAGCCGGCGCCGAACATCAGCAGCTGGGTCCCCAGCACCGCGAGCACCCGCCGGTCGCCCAGCGGCGCGAACCTCTCGGCCAGCCGGCCGGAGGTGACGGTCCTCACGTGGGGCACCAAGGCCGCGACCCCGGCGAACCCGAGCACGCCCAGCCCGACCACCAGCCAGATCGTGGCCCGCCAGCTCGACGCCTCGCCCAGCCAGGTGCCCAGCGGCACCCCGATCGCGGACGACACGCTGAGCCCGCCCATGACCAGCGCCAGCGCCCGGCCGCGGCGCTCCGGCTCGGCCAGCGCGTTGGCCACGCCCGAGGCCGTGGGCGTGAACATGGCCGCTCCAGCCGCGGCGAGCACCCGGGTGGCCATGACGAGCGGGTAGGTCGGCGCGATGGCTGTCAGCGCGTTGCCGAGCACGAAGACGCCCAGCGCGACGAGGAGCAGCGTCCTGCGTGAAAGCTGGGCGGTGAGGGCGGCGAGCAGGGGCGACAGCAGGGCGTAGGCCAGCGCGAAGACGGTCATCAGCTGGCCGGCGGCCGCAGTGGAGACGTGCAGGTCCCTGGAGATGGGGGGGAGCAGGCCGGCCGTGACGAACATGCCGGTGCCAACGGCGAAGTTCCCGACGGCCAGGGGGTAGAGCCGGCGATTCACGGCACCTCCGAACATCACGGTTAGATGCACATCAAACTGACGCATAGTTGGATGGTTGTCAAACCATAAAACCGGGTATCGTTCCAATCATGCGCCCGCTTCCCCATCCGGCTACCGGAGACATCCAGCTCACGGAGGTCCTGCGGGCCCTGTCCGACCCCGTCCGCCTCGAGATCGTCGCCCGCCTGGCGTCCCACGGCGAGATGACCTGCGGCGACGCGGGCGACGCGCTCGGCGTCCACAAGTCCACGGCCTCGCACCACTATCGGATCCTGCGCGAGGCGGGCGTGGTCCTCACCAAGCAGGAGGGCAGGCTGAAGTTCATGAGCCTGCGCCGCGAGGACCTCGACGACCGCTTCCCCGGCCTGCTCGACTCCGTGCTGTCGGCCACGCATGCCGTCGCCTGACGCGCTGCCGATCCGCCACGTCCTGCCCGAGCTGCTGGACGCCCTGGAGCGGGCGGGCAGCGCCGTGCTGACGGCCCCGCCGGGCACCGGCAAGACCACCGTCGTCCCGCTCGCGCTGGCCGAGACAGGGCTGCGCGTCCTCGTCGCCGAGCCGAGACGCCTCGCCGTGCGCGCGGCGGCCAGGCGGATGGGCGTCAGCTACACCATCCGCGGCGAGCGCCACACCGGTGCCAACCCGATGGTCGAGGTCGTCACCACCGGCGTACTCCTGCAGCGCCTCCAGCGAGACCAGGAGCTGCCGGGGGTGGACGTGGTCATGCTCGACGAGTGCCACGAACGCCACCTGGACGCCGACACGGCGCTCGCCTTCCTGCTGGACGTACGCGACACTCTCCGCCCCGACCTGCGCCTCATCGCCACCTCCGCGACCGCCGACGCCGCCCCCTGGTCCCGCCTGCTCGGCCGCGGCTCCCAGGGCGCGCCGATCGTCCGGGCGTCCGGCGTCGCGCATCCCGTGGAGATCGTGTGGGCGCCGCCGTCGCGACCCGTCGCCCCGCCGCACGGGCTGCGCGTCGATCCCGCGCTGCTGGCCCACGTCGCTCAGGTGGTACGGCGCGCGCTGGCCGAGCGGGACGGCGACGTGCTCTGCTTCCTGCCGGGCGTGGGCGAGATCTCCAGGGTGGCCGCCATGCTCGACGGCGTCGAGGTGCTCCAGGTGCACGGTCAGGCCCCGCCCCGCGTCCAGGACGCCGTGCTGTCACCCGGGTCGGCGCGCCGGGTGGTGCTGGCCACGTCGGTGGCCGAGTCGAGCCTGACCGTCCCCGGCGTGCGCGCGGTGGTCGACTCCGGCCTGGCCAGGGAGCCGCGCACCGACCACGCCCGCGGCCTCGGCTCTCTGACCACCGTCAGGGTCTCCAGATCCTCCGCCGACCAGCGGGCCGGCCGGGCGGGCCGGGAGGCTCCCGGCGCCGTCTACCGCTGCTGGACGGCCGCCGAGCACGAGCGCCTGGCCGACCATCCCCGGCCGGAGATCGCGCTCGCCGACCTGACCGCCTTCGCCCTCCAGGTGGCCTGCTGGGGCGCCCCGGACGCCGCGGACCTCGCCCTGCTCGACCCGCCGCCGCCCGCCGCCATGTCCGCCGCGCTCAGGACCCTCCAGACGCTGGACGCCGTGGCGGCCGGGTCGGCGCGGGTGACCCCGCGAGGCCGCCGGATGGCCCTGGCCGGCGTCGAGCCCCGCCTGGCCAGGGCCCTGATCGACCTAGGGCCGGACGCCGGCGAGGTGATCGCCCTGCTGTCGGAGCAGCTCCCCCGCGAGGCGGGCGACGACCTGGTGGAGGTCTGGCGCGCCGCCCGCCGGGGCCACGACGCCTTCACCGCCCGCTGGCGCAGGGAGGTCAAGCGCCTGACCCGCACGGCGGACGGCCCGCGTACCCGGCTGGGCGAGGACGAGCTGGCCGGGCTCGCGGTGGCGCTCGCCTTCCCCGAGCGGGTGGCCCGGCGGCGGGGCGGCGGCTACCTGATGGCTTCCGGCACCGAGGCGCAGCTCAAGGAGGGCTCCAAACTCGCCACCTCGCAGTGGCTGGCCGTCGCCGTGGCCGACAGGCCGACGGGGTCCGCGTCGGCGCGCATCCGCCAGGCCGTGGCAGTCGACGAGCGGATCGCCAGGCAGGCGCACCAGGTGACGGTCGAGGAAGAGGTCGCCTGGAAGGTGCCGCCGGGCGGCCGGCGCGGGGACGTGTCCGCGCGGGTGGTCGAGCGGCTGGGCGCCATCGAGCTGTCCTCCGCGCCGCTGCCCGACGCCGACGTGCGCGAAGCCCTGCTGTACGGCCTGAGTACTGAGGACGTGCTGACCTGGACGAAACAGGCTCAGGCGGTGCGCGACCGGCTGGCGTTCTGCCATCGGGCCGTCGGAGCGCCGTGGCCGGACATGGACCGTCTCGTCGACCTCGCCGACCAGTGGCTGGAGCCGGAGCTGTCCAGGGCGCGGCGTCGGGCCGACCTGGAGCGCATCGACGTGGCCGGCGCGCTGCACCGCCTGGTGCCGTGGAGCGAGCGGCTGGACGCGGTGGCGCCGGAGCGCGTCGAGGTGCCCAGCGGCTCGCGCGTGCGCCTGGACTACTCGGGCGAGCAGCCGGTGCTCGCGGTGAAGCTGCAGGAGCTGTTCGGCTGGCAGGAGGCGCCCCGCATCGCGGGCGTCCCGCTGCTCATCCATCTGCTGTCTCCCGCCGGCCGGCCGGTGGCGGTCACCGGCGACCTGGCGTCGTTCTGGCGCGACGGCTACCGTGCCGTCCGGGCCGAGCTGCGTGGCCGCTACCCCAGGCATCCCTGGCCCGAAGATCCGCTGACCGCGATCCCCACCGGCCGGGTGAAGAGGAAACCATGACCACAGAGCAGGCGGCCCTGAACAACGCCGTGTGGTGCGAGGCCGTGTGCCGCGCCCACGACCGCCCGGGCGCGTTCGGACCCCGCGCCTGGTCGAACCCGGCCAGGACCCCGGTTTTCTACCCGGACGCCGTCACCCTCTCTCCCGAGGCCACTCCCGACGACGTCCTGGCCGCCATCGACGCCGGACCGGGAGCGTCGGTCAAGGACAGCTTCGCCTCCCTCGACCTGCGCCCGGCGGGCTTCGAGGTGCTGTTCGAGGCCACCTGGCTGCACCGCCCCGCCCCGCCGGGCGGGCCGCCCGCGGGCGACATCGTCTGGCACGTGGTCCGCGACGCGGGCGCGCTGCGCGCCTGGGAGCACGCCTGCTTCGGCGGTGAGCCGCAGGACCTTTTCAGGCCGCCGCTGCTCGCCGACGAGGCGGTCGCCATCCTGTCGGGGACCAGGGGCGGCGACATCGTCTGCGGCTCCGTGCTCAACGCCACGAGGGCCCCGATCGGCCCGATGGGCGAAACGGTCGGCGTCTCCAACGTCTTCGCCGGGCCCGGCGATCTGGACGCGGCGTGGGCGGGGACGATCGCCCGCGCCGCTGCCCTCTTCCCGGGCCGCCCGCTGGTCGGCTACGAGTCCGACCCGGCACCGGCGGCCGCGCACGGCTTCACCCCGGCCGGCCCGCTGCGCGTCTGGCTGAAGGCCTGACGTCAGCGGGCCCCGCGGTCCTGACGCCGGTCAGCCGACCAGGTCCGTCACGTCATCCCACGCCTCCAGGACGGGGACATCCGCGTCGCCCACGCCCAGGTCCTTGAAGCCGCTGGAGGTGGACACGCACACCACCGGCCCGTCGAAGTCCAGCCCCAGCTTGCGGTGTCCCGCCAGCCCGGCGGCGCTCGACAGCTCCGCCCACAGCCCCTGGCGGGCCAGCTCCTGCTGCGCCTCGCGCATCTCGCCGTCGGTGACCAGCACCGCGCCGCCTCCGCTGTCACGCACCGCGAGCACTCCCCGGTGCCCGCCGACCGAGCAGTCGATCGCGTACGCGTCGGTGGGGCCCACCTCGACGATCGCCGCGGGCGCGCCGTTCGTGACCGCCCGTGCGTTGGGCCCGCCGGTGGCGGGCTCGCACGAGAACATGCGCGGCACGTCATCCGCCACCCCGAGCCCGCGCAGCTCCGCGAAGCCCTTCCACACCCCGTAGAGCAGCTCGGCGTAGCCGGTGGGCGCGAACACGGCGGCGGGCACCCGCCCGAGCTGCACGAACAGCTCGTAGGCGATCGTCTTGTAGCCCTCGGGTCCGTACGGGTGGCCCGTGTGGGTGACGGTCTGGTTGCTGACCGGGTGGTATCCGAGCCGGTCCACGATCTCGCGCAGCAGCGGCCACCGGGCCGACAGGGGCACGGTCAGCACCTTGGCCCCGTAGGCCCGGACGAACGACTGCACGGCGGGCGGCGACGCGGCCGAGGCCAGCACGATGGCGGGCAGGCCGGCGCGGGCGGCGTAGGCGGCGGCCGAGGCGCCGTGGTTGCCCGAGGAGGCGACCACCACGCCGGGCGCCCCCTCGCCGAGCGCGGCGCTGACGGTGACGCGGTTGAGCCGGTCCTTGTGCGACCAGGTCGGGTTGCGGGACTCGTCCTTGACGTACACGCCGCCGATCTCCAGCAGCGGCGTGCCGCCCTCGCCGAGGGTGGGCGCGTGCAGCGGCGGCAGCAGCGGCGCCCACCTGGCGATGTCCGGTCCGGCCTGCTGCTCGAACAGCTCGGCCGGCACCCGCGCGTAGTCGTAGTCGACTTCGAGCGGGTAGGCGAGCTCGGCGGTGCTGGTCCTGGGGCAGCCGCGGGTGAGCGGCGGCCGGAGCGGAAAGGTGATCGACGGGTCGCCGAGGGATCGCTGGCTCATGGCCAGTGAGGCCATAACGGATTCAGGTGTCACGCGACGACCCTAAACGGGCTATCATCGTGATATCACTTCGATAGCAAGGGGACGCAATGGAACGACGCGCTTTCCGCATCAACGGGTTCGTGGTGCTGCTCGCCCTGATCGCGCTCGGCGCCGGCGCGGCACTGATGTGGCTTCCGGTCATCAACGACGGGGCCGCCCAAATGTGGCCGCTGACGGTCGGCGTCGCCTGGGCCGTGCTGGCCACGCTGGTCGCCTCCGGCTTCACGGTGGTCAACCCGAACGAGTCCAGGGTCGTGCAGTTCCTCGGGCGCTATGTCGGGTCCATCTCGGACGCGGGACTCCAGTGGGTGCTGCCGCTCACCACCAAGCGCACGGTCACGCTGCGCGTGCGCAACTTCGAGACCACCAAGCTCAAGGTCAACGACGCTGACGGCAACCCGGTCGAGATCGCCGCGGTCGTCGTCTACAAGGCGGTCGACACCGCCAAGGCGGTGTTCGCGGTGGACGACTACGAGGAGTACGTCGCCATCCAGTCCGAGGCGGCCGTCCGCCACCTGGCCACCACCCACCCCTACGACTCGCACGAGCCCGACCGCACCAGCCTGCGCGACGGCACCGAGGTCTCCACGGAGCTCACCGCCGAGCTGCGCGACCGCACCGAGCTCGCCGGGATCGAAGTGCTCGAGGCCCGCATCACCCACCTCGCCTACGCCCCCGAGATCGCCCAGGCCATGCTGGTCCGCCAGCAGGCGAGCCAGGTCGTCGCGGCCCGCGCCCGGATCGTCGAGGGCGCGGTCGGCATGGTCCAGCTCGCGCTCGACCGGCTCGCCGCCGAGGGCGTCGTGGACCTCGACGAGGAGCGCAAGGCCCAGATGGTCTCCAACCTCCTGGTCGTGCTCTGCGGCGATCGCGCGATCCAGCCGGTGGTGAACGCCGGCAGTCTGTATGCCTGAGCGCAAGAAGCTCCTGCTGCGGCTCGACCCGGCCGTCTACGAAGCGATGGCCAGATGGGCGGCCGACGACCTCCGCAGCGTCAACGCGCAGATCGAGTACGCGTTGCGCCTCGCGCTGAAACAGGCGGGCAGGGAGCAGAAGGGACGCGGGGAGCCTCGCAACGAGGAGTAGAAACCTGCACACTCTAGGCATGTTGTGGGCAGGCAGGTCCGCCACGGAGATCGCGGCGGCCGTAAGACAGGGCAGGGTCACGGCCGTGGAGGTCGTCGAGGAGCACCTGGGCGCGATCGCCGAACGCGATCCGCGCGTGGGCGCCTTCCGGCTCGTCAGGCAGCGCGCGCTGGAGGAGGCGCAGGCCGTGCAGGAGCGGCGGGACCTGACGGAGCTGCCGCTCGCCGGGGTCCCCGTCGCGGTGAAGGACAACCTGGAGGTGGCCGGCGAGGCGACCCGCTCGGGTTCGGCGGTGACGGAGGACTCCCCCGCCGCCAAGGACCACGAGACGGTCGCCCGCCTGCGGGCGGCGGGCGCGGTGGTGATCGGCCTGACGAACCTGCCCGAGCTCGGCCTGGTCGCCTTCGGCGACAGCGCGTACGGCACCGTACGCAATCCCTGGGACCGCACCCGCACGGCGGGCGGCTCCTCTTCCGGCAGCGCGGCGGCGGTGGCGGCGGGCATGGTGCCGATCGCGCTCGGCAACGACGGCATGGGCTCGCTCAGGATCCCGGCGGCGTGCTGCGGGGTGCTGGCGCTCAAGCCGGGCGCCGGGCTGGTCCCGGCGCCGTCCGACGACTGGGAGGGACTGTCGGAGAACGGCCCGATCGCCACCGACGTCGCCGACCTGGCGCTGATGCTGTCCGTGCTGGCCGCGGACCCCTCACTGGCCGAGGCCTGGCGCGGCGGCATGCGGACCGAGCCGCGGCGGCCGATGCTCCGCTCGGTCTGGGCGGACGACGAGGACGTCTGGGAGCCGCCGCCACCCCAGGACAGCCCGGAGCCGTTCGACCTCCGGGTGGCCTACATCCCGCAACCGCTGCCGGTGGGCCTGCCCGTGGACAAGGAGTTCCAGGCGGCGGTGCGCGGGGCCGCCGAGACGCTCAGGGTCGCCGGGCACACGATCGTCGAGCGCGGCCGTCGCCTGCCCGTCTGGCTGGGCCCCGCCACCGTCGCCGCCTGGCTGTCACGCGCCGCGGACGGCGCCGCGAACCTCGACCGGCGCCGTCTGGAACGCCGCAGCCGCTCGCTCGCCCGCGCCGGCCGGGTCCTCACCCGCCTGAGCCTGGACGGCAGGCGTGGCCGGGACCGCTGGAGCGGCTACGGCGCCGACCAGTGGTTCGGCGACGCCGACGTGCTCGTCACGCCCACGCTGGCGGCGATCCCGCCGAGAGCCGATCGCTGGGGCCGGCGGGGCCTGGCCCGCACCGTGCTGGCGAACGTCCGCTACGCCCCCGCGACCGGCCCGTGGAACATGTGCGGCTGGCCCGCGATGACGGTCCCCATCGCGACCCACTCCAGCGGCCTGCCCATCGGCGTGCAGCTCATCGCGCCGCCCGGCGGGGAGCCCCAGCTGCTCGGCCTGGCCGCGCAGCTCCAGGCGGCCCACCCGCCGATCCGGCCACCGGGCTTCTCGCACTGAGCGAGTGGCGCGGCCCCCTCGCGGAGGCCGCACCTGCCCGGTCAGGCGCCCAGCGGATGCCAGACGGTCTTCGTCTCCAGGAAACGCGTCATGCGCCCCAGCCCCGGGTCCGCCGCCCAGTCCTCAGCGAACGGGCGCAGCACCCGCTTGAGGTTGGCGGCCGCCTCCTGCTCGCAGCGCAGTGCCAGGTCGGCGTCCGCCACGCCCGTCAGGTCCAGGCCGTTGACGTCCATGTGGGCCGCCAGCCAGGGAGCCAGCTCCGACTGCTGCCCGGTGAGGATGTTGACCACCCCGCCGGGCAGGTCGGAGGTGGCCAGCACCTCGGCCAGCGTGATCGACGGCAGCGGGGTCCGTTCGGCTGCCACGACCACGCACGTGTTGCCCGTGACGATCACGGGGGCGACGACCGAGATCAGCCCGAGCAGCGGGTCGGCGGGCGCCACGACGGCGACCACCCCGGTCGGCTCCGGCGAGGAGAGGTTGAAGTACGGGCCCGCGACGGGGTTGGCGGTGCCGTGCACGGAGGCGATCTTGTCCGACCACCCGGCGTACCAGACCAGCCGGTCGACCGTCGCGTCCACCGCCTCCAGCGCTGCCTTCCTGCCCGTGCCGAGCTCCTCGGCGAACTGGCCGCGGCGGCCCTCCAGCATCTCGGCGATGCGGTAGAGGATCTGCCCGCGGTTGTAGGCGGTGGCGCCCGACCAGCCGGGGAAGGCCTTGCGGGCGGCCGACACCGCGTCCCTGGCGTCCTTGCGCGAGGCCCTGGACGCGTTGGCGAGGAAGTCGCCCTTGGGCGAGGTCACGGGGTAGGACCTCCCACTCTCAGAGCGCGGGAACGCCCCGCCGATGTACAGCTTGTAGGTCTTGCGTACGGCCAACCTACTCATCGCCGCGCCCCCTCCACGTGATCTCCTGAGTCGTCTGGACCGGCACGAACACCTGTCCGCACCGGCTCACGCCGCAGCGGTGGGCGTACCAGCCGGTGCGCACCGGCCGTCCGGCGCGGGCGAAGGCGTGCCCGCGGGTGGCCTGCGCGCGGCGCGTCCTGCGCCGGGCCTTTCGGTGTTCACACGTCAAGGTAGGCCTCCAGTCCGAGCAGCCCGCCCTCGCGGCCGTACCCCGACTCCTTGTAGCCGCCGAACGGCGAGGCCGGGTCGAACCGGTTGAAGGTGTTGGCCCAGATCACTCCGGCCCTGAGCTTGTCGGCCATCCACAGGATGCGCGAGCCCTTCTCCGTCCAGATGCCCGCGGACAGGCCGTACGGAGTGTTGTTCGCCTTCTCGACGGCCTCGGCCGGGGTGCGGAAGGTCAGGACCGACAGCACCGGCCCGAAGATCTCCTCGCGGGCGATGCGGTGGGACTGGGCCACGCCGGTGAACAGGGTGGGCGGGAACCAGTAGCCCCGCTCGGGCAGCTCGCAGGCGGGCGACCAGCGCTCGGCGCCCTCCGACTCCCCGATGTCCGACAGCTCCCGGATCTTGGCGAGCTGCTCGGCGGAGTTGATGGCGCCGATGTCGGTGTTCTTGTCGAGCGGGTCGCCCAGCCGCAGCGTCGTCAGCCTGCGCTTGAGCGCCGACAGCAGCTCGTCCTGGATCGACTCCTGCACCAGCAGCCGCGAGCCCGCGCAGCACACGTGGCCCTGGTTGAAGAAGATGCCGTTGACGATGCCCTCGACGGCCTGGTCCAGGGCGGCGTCCTCGAACACGATGTTCGCGGCCTTGCCGCCCAGCTCCAGCGTGAGCTTCTTGCCGGTGCCCGCGACGGTGCGCGCGATGACGCGGCCGACCTCGGTGGAACCGGTGAAGGCGACCTTGTTCACGTCGGGGTGCGCCACCACCGCGGCGCCGGTCTCGCCCGCGCCGGTGACGATGTTGACGACTCCGGGC
The DNA here is from genome assembly GCF_037044575.1 of Nonomuraea sp. LPB2021202275-12-8. NCBI lineage: Bacteria > Bacillati > Actinomycetota > Actinomycetes > Streptosporangiales > Streptosporangiaceae > Nonomuraea > Nonomuraea sp. LPB2021202275-12-8. Next base: position 150,140 of record NZ_JBAHWD010000010.1, read on the forward strand.
GGCAGCTCGGCCTGCTGGCAGATCTCCGCGAACAGCAGCGCGGTCAGCGGCGTGGTCTCCGCCGGCTTGAGCACCACCGTGTTGCCGCACGCGAGCGCGGGCGCGATCTTCCAGGCGAGCATGAGCAGCGGGAAGTTCCACGGGATGACCTGCCCGGCGACACCGAGCGGCCGGGGTGCGGGGCCGAATCCGGCGTGGCCCAGCTTGTCGGCCCAGCCCGCGTAGTAGAAGAAGTGCGCGGCGACGAGCGGCACGTCCACGTCGCGCGCCTCGCGGATCGGCTTGCCGTTGTCGAGGGACTCCAGCACGGCCAGCTCCCTGGCGCGCTCCTGGATGATGCGGGCGACGCGGAACAGGTATTTGGCCCGCTCCGCGCCGGGCAGCCCGCTCCAGGTGTCGAAGGCCTTGCGCGCGGCCTGGACGGCGCGGTCGACGTCGTCGGAGGACGCGGCGGAGATCTCCGCGAGCTTCTCCTCGGTCGCCGGGTTGACCGTCTTGAAGGACGGCCCGGAGCCGTCCACGAACTCGCCGTTGATGAACAGCCCGTAGGACGGCTTGAGGTCGACGATGTCGCGCGATTCGGGCGCGGGTGCGTATTCGAACATCACCATCAGTCCAGGGTGAAGTAGTCGGGACCCGCGTAGCGGCCGGTGGCCAGCTTCTGACGCTGCATCAGCAGGTCGTTCAGCAGCGAGGAGGCGCCCAGGCGGAACCAGTCCGGTGAGAGCCAGTCGTCGCCCGCGGTCTCGTTGACCAGGACGAGGTTCTTGATGGCGTCCTTGGTGGTGCGGATCCCGCCGGCCGGCTTCACGCCCACCTGCCTGCCGGTCTGGTCACGGAAGTCGCGCACAGCCTCCAGCATGACGAGGGTCACCGGCAGCGTGGCCGCCGGGGAGACCTTGCCGGTGGACGTCTTGATGAAGTCGCCCCCGGCCAGCATCGCCAGCCAGGACGCACGCCGTACGTTGTCGTAGGTCGCCAGCTCGCCCGTTTCGAGGATCACCTTCAGGTGGGCCTCGCCGCAGGCCGCCTTGACCGCGACGATCTCCTCGAAGACCTTGAGGTAGTCGCCCGACAGGAACGCGCCACGGTCGATCACCATGTCGATCTCGTCGGCGCCGGCGGCGACCGCGAGCGCGGTGTCGGCCACCTTGACCTCCAGCGAGGTGCGGCCGCTGGGGAACGCGGTCGCCACCGAGGCCACCTTCACCCCGGAGCCTGCCAGCGCCTCGACGGCGACGGGCACCAGGTCTGGATAGACGCAGACGGCCGCCACCCGGGGCGCGCCCTCGCCGGGGTGCTTGGCCTTGGTGCACAGCGCCCTGACCTTGCCGCGGGTGTCGGCGCCTTCGAGGGTGGTGAGGTCGACCATGGAGATGGCCAGGTCAATGGCCTGGGCCTTGGCCGTCGTCTTGATGGAACGGGTGCCGAGCATCGCCGCCCGCTGGTCCGCGCCGACCCGGTCGACACCGGGCAGGCCGTGCAGGAATGCTCGCAGGGTCGCGCTGGACGCGGCGACGCCCGCGAGCGAAGTAGTCACAGTTGACACCACCACAGCATCGCCGACCAGGGTGGCAAGCTCCAAACCGGACCTGTCACAGCCGCTCTAAGGCGGTGTGCGCCGGTGGTCTAGGTATGCCCAGGCCTGCGCTGTCGTGGAGATAAGGCATCCATCCGATGTGGCGGGGCGGGCCTTAGCCCGATTCTTGAAGATGTCAGGAAGAAGCTCCACACCACCGAGGAGACCGGGATGCACCCCGAGATCGAATTCCAGTTCATGAAGAGTCAGGCCAGGGAGCTCCGCGAGGTCGCCGCCAGGCACCGGCGCGTACGCGAGGTACAGCGGGCGAACAAGTCCGAGCGCCGCTCGGTCTTCGGCAAGCGCCGCTCCTCATGACCACCCCACGAGAGCCCGGCCGCAACCTCCCTCGCGGCCGGGCCTCTCACCCCCCGTAATTGCGGCGATAGCTACAGATAAGGCATGACATGCTGAACGACATGCTGGGACGTTCGGTGAGCCCCGTTTTCGTCGGGCGGCAAGACGAGCTCGCGACGCTCTGCGAGGCGTTCGACGCGGCGTGCGTCGGCAATGCCACGGCCGTCCTGCTCGGCGGCGAGGCGGGCGTCGGCAAGACCCGGCTCGTCCAGCGCTTCACTGAACAGGTCGCCGGCGACGGCGCCCGCGTGCTGTTCGGCGGCTGCGTCGAGCTCTCCTCCGAGGGCCTGGCCTACGCGCCGTTCACCGCGGCGCTCCGGCAGCTGGTCAGGGAGCTGGGCACCCGACAGGTCGCCGCGCTGCTCCCTGAGGGCGCCGAGCGCGACCTGGCGCGGCTGCTGCCCGAGTTCGGCGAGCCGAGCGGCGACGGCGAGACCGACACCGGCCGTGCCCGGCTCTTCGAGCAGTTCCTCACCCTCCTCGAACGGCTGGCCGACGGCACCCCCACGGTCCTGATCATCGAGGACGTCCACTGGGCCGACAGGTCAAGCCGCGACCTGATCGCCTTCCTCAGCCGCAACCTGCGCATCCCGCAGGTCCTCATGGTGATGACCTACCGCTCCGACGACCTGCACAGGCAGCACCCTCTCCGCCCGGTGCTCGCGGAGCTGGGCAGGGTCAACGGCGTGCTCAGACTCGACCTGCCCCGGCTGTCGCGCGACGAGGTCGCCCAGCAGATGACCGGCATCCTCGGCAGCACCCCGGACTACGCCCGGGTGCAGAAGGTCTACGAGCGCAGCGAGGGCATCCCCCTGTTCGTCGAGGCCATGCTCGAAGGCAGCCAGGACTCCACCTTCCCCGAATCCATGCAGGACCTGATCCTCGCCGCGGTCGAGCGGCTGCCCGAGGAGACCCAGCGGGTGCTGCGCATCGCCGCCGCGGGCGGCACCCGCGTCGGCCACGACCTGCTCGCCGCCGCGAGCGGCCTGTCCGACCCGGAGCTGGAGGCCGCGCTCCGGCCCGCCATCGCGCGCAACGTGCTGCAGATCGCCGACAGCCGCGCCTACGTCTTCCGCCACGCGCTGATCCGCGAGGCCGTGCACGAGGAACTGCTCCCCGGGGAGCACCAGCGCCTGCACGCGCGCTACGCGGAGGAGATCTCCAAGGACCGCACGCTCGTCCCGCCGGGGCGCGCCGCCGTCGAGCTCGCCCATCACTGGTACGGCGCCCGCAACGATCTCGAAGCGCTGATCGCCGCCTGGCAGGCCGCGACGAAGTCGTTCAAGGCGTTCGCCTACACCGAGGCGGTGCCGCTGCTCGAACGCGTGCTCATGCTCTGGGACCGGGTGCCGGACGCGGCCAGGCGGATCGGCGCCGACCACACCGCGGTGCTGGAGAAGGCCGCCGCGGCCGCGCAGGCGGGCGGCGAGGTCGACAGGGCCGTGAAGTTCGTCAAGGCCGCCCTGTCCGCGCTGGACGAGACCCGCGAGCCCGGCCGGGTCGCCATGCTCATCGTGCGCTGGGCGCACCTGAAGGTCTCCAAGGGACATACGGGCGTCGTGGAGAGCCTCCGGCACGCCCTGCGGCTGGTTCCCGAGCCCGGCGTGGTCAGGGCGGAGGTGCTCGTGCCGATGAGCCAGCACCTCATGCTCCGCGGCGAGGCCGCCGAAGGAGCCATGTACGTCGAAGAGGGCCTGCGGCTGGCCCGGGAGCTGGGCGACCGGTGCCTCGAAGCCGATCTGCTGCTGAACCTGGCACTCGGCCACTCCCTCACCGGCGACATCGACTCGACGATGGCCACCAACGCGCAGGCCCTGGAGATCGGCAGGCAGGAGAACTCCGGCCGCGTGATCACCCGCGCGATCGGCAACATGATCGACACCCTGCTCGACACCGGCCGCTCGGACGAGGCGCTGGAGCTGTGCGAGGAGGGCTGGCTGGCGGCCAAGAGATACGGCAGGCTCCGCGCCAGCGGCCTGTTCATCCTCAACAACTGGGCCGAGGCGCTGGAGACGATCGGCCGCTGGGACGAGGCCGTCGAGACCGTCGAGCGCGCTCTCAGCTTCGGGCCCGCGTTGCGCACCCGCCACCATCTGATGCGCGTACGGGCCGACATCGCCCTGGCGCGGGGCGAATTGGAGCTGGTGGAGGGCATACTGGCGGAGATCGGCGTGCTCAAGGAGCGCCCCGAGGACTTCGTCCAGGACATCACCAACGGCGCCCGCCTGCACATCGGCTGGCACCTGCTGAGGGGCGAGTACGGATCGGCGCTGGCGGTGGCGGAGCGGGTCCTGACGCGTCCGTCCCAGTCGAGCAAGGCCATGCTCGGCTGGCGGCTGCTCGCCCTGCTCCGCACGGTCTGCGACGCCGCGGAGGCCACCGAGCCGGCCCGCGTCCGGGCGATGCGGGAGCACACCGCCGAGGTGGCGGCTCACCTGTCGACCGTCGGGCCGGTCGCCGAGGCCTACCGGCTGACGTATTCGGGGGACTTCGACGCCTCGGCCGCCGCCTGGGAGCGGCTCAAGCGGCCGCACAACCAGGCCAGGGCACTGCTGCGGGCGGCCACGGCGGCGGCGCAGGCGGGCGACCGCGAGGGGGCGGCGGCCCGGCTCAAGGTCGCCCGGCCGCTGGCGACCGCGCTGGGCGCCACCCCGCTCATCGACGACATCGAACGGCTCTCCCGCCGCGTGGGCGCCGCACAGCACGCCCAGGCGCCCTCCGAGCTGCTGACCCCGCGCGAGATCGAGGTGCTCCGCCTGGTGGCCCTGGGGCGCACCAACAGGGACATCGCGGCCGAGCTGTTCATCTCCGCCAAGACGGTCAGCGTGCACGTCTCCAACATCCTGGCCAAGCTCGGCGTCACCACCCGGGGCGAGGCGGCCGCGGCCGCGCACCGGTTGTCACTGCTCTCGCGGTAGGCGCGTCACCGGCCGCGCCCTGATCTCGCCGAGCGTGGCGTGGCCGGCCCGGATGTCGGAGATCAGCACGTACGCGACCAGCAACAGGCCCAGGCACAGAGCGTCGGCTGCCCACCAGGGGATCTCGGCGAGCAGCAGATAGCCTTCGCCGTCGCTCAGCGACCTGACCACCCAGGTGACCGCGGCCACCACCAGCGCGACCAGCAGCCAGCTGCGCAGGCGCGGCAGGTTCGCCGCCCTCCACAGCCGGATCCGCCAGTCAACGAACACCGCCAGCGCGCCGAGCAGGGCGCAGAACCCGATCAGCCACCAGGGCAGGGCGAAGGACTCCCGCTCGGCGATCTGCGCCTGTGTGGTGCGCAGCTCGGCCTCGGCCTTCCGCTGGGCCACCACGGCGGCGTCGAGCTGCCTCTGCAGCTGGGCCACGCTCTTGGCCTGGCGCGCGGGTGGCGGGGAGTCGTCGGCCGGCAGCATCCGCGCCACCACGGTCAGCATGATCGCGACGAACGACAGCGCCAGCACGATGGCCATGAACAGGTCGATGAAACGAAGGTCGAGCGGCGGTGCGAACGATCGGGCCGGCCGCTTCCTCACGGCTCCCTCACCAGCGTGTACTTCTGCGGCCGGGTCTCGGCCGCGCTCAGCCGCTCCACCGCGGTGCGCAGCGCGTCCAGGCCCTTGACGAGCGCCTCGGTCTCGCCTCTGGAGCGGGCCAGCTCCTGGCTGAGCCCCTGCATGGCCGGAGCCGCCTGCTTGGCGGGCAGGCGCGCGATGTAGGTCAGGAACACCTCGTCGGCGGCCGCCACCCCGGCCCGCTCCGCCCGCTCGGCCAGGGCCATGGCGAAGAACGCCAGGACGCTCAGGAACAGCGCGATCAGTGTGACGCCGAACGCGGAGGCCAGCTCGGGCAGCACGTGCTGTCTGAGCGCGGTCATCAGCACAGCTGGATCCCCCTGGCTGTCCAGCGCGTCGCCGAACGAGGTGACCATCGCGGCCATCGTCAGCGCGGTGCCGATGAACCCGAACACCGGCAGTGCCCAGATGAGGGCGTGGTCGAGGTGGTGCTTGTTGGCCATCTCGCTGTCGTCCAGGGCGGACCGGGCGCTCAGCACCGCCTCGCAGTCGTTGCCCGCCTCGGCCGCCTCCCTGAACAGCTTGAGCCGGCGGGCTACGAGGGTGTCTCCGCCCGGGTTCACCGCCTGCACGTTGGCCACGGCCCGCGCCGTCGCGGCGTTCTCCCGCCGGATGTCCGGCACCACCCTGGCGATCCTGAGAACGGTGGTCAGGAACACCGCGATGATCAGCGTGACCACGAACTCCGCCGCGACCGGGGCCGTGGTCGCGCCCACAGACTGCAGCGACGTCTCCACCGCCCCGGCCGCCAGTAGCAGCGCCGAGACCACCAGAGCCACCACGGGAGCGAACACCGAGTGGCGCCAGTCGAACCTTGACAATCCCTACTCCGTTCTCAACGCATGACAGTCAGCGAATACTCAACCACACCTAATGCTGACAATGCGTAACGAGTTAGGGGGAAAACCTCAGACCAGCGCGTCGACCAGCAGGATGATGCCGAAGATCGCGAAAGCCGCCGCAGCGCCGTAGCGGATGGCTTTCTCCGGCAGGTGCTTGCCGAGCATCCGGCCCACCACGATGGCCAGCGCGTCTGCGGCCACCATGCCGACGGTCGAGCCGATCCAGGTGCCGAACCACCCATGCTGCGTCGCCAGCGTGATCGTGGCCAACATCGTCTTGTCACCCAGCTCGCTCAGGAAGAACGCCACCGTCACGGCGATCACCGCGTTCCTGGTGGTGCGCTGGGCCTTGCGGGACTCCTCTTCGGTGAGCTCGTCGCCGCGCAGCGTCCACGCCGCGAAGGCGAGGAAGGCCAGGCCCGCCACGAGCGAGATGGCGGTGGTGGGCAGCGCGTCGCCGATCAGCCCGCCCACGGCCACGCTGACCAGGTGGACGACGGTGGTGGCGATCGTGATGCCGGCGATGACCGGCCAGGCTTTGAAACGGGTGGCGAACGTCATCGCCATGAGCTGGCTCTTGTCGCCGAGTTCGGCGACGAAGATCACGGCCAGGCTGATCCAGAATGCTTCCAACGGTCCTCTTCCGCACGGCCGGACCGGGAGCGCGCACCGGGGGAATTCGGGCACGGCTTCGGCCCGGCAGCGTCTTGGTACGCAGCTGCCAGGCCGAAGGTCTCGTCCGCCCGCGAAGGCCCGCGCGACCGGGCGCGCGAACGCGCCAGCATGTCGATCACGCGATTGGGACTACTCCCCTTCGGTGTTTCGAAGCACCATAACAGCAGCCAGATCGGGACTATTCCCTGGGTCAGAGGGTGCAGCCGACCATGACCGGCTCGTTGACCAGCGTCACCCCGAACTTCTCCCGCACTCCGTCACGCACCTCCCTGGCCAGAGCCAGCAGGTCGGCGGTGGTGCCGCGACCGTCAGGGTTGGTCAGGGCGAGGGTGTGCTTGGTGGAGATGCGGACCGGGCCGCGCTCGTAGCCCTTGGCGAAGCCGGCCTGCTCGATCAGCCAGGCGGCGGGCACCTTGATCGACCCGTCGCCGGCGTCCCAGCTCGGATGGCCGGGTGCGCGCGAGGCCAGCTCCTCGGCCTCGGCCGCCGTCAGGATCGGGTTGGTGAAGAAGGACCCGGCGCTGCGGGTGTCGGGGTCGGCAGGGTCGAGCACCATGCCCTTGCCGCGCCTCAGCTCCAGCACCGCCTGCCTGGCGAGCGCCAGCGGCACCCGCTCGCCGGCCGCGACGCCGAGCCGTCCGGCCAGCTCCTGGTAAGCCACCGGGCCGGACATCTCCGAAACGTCGAGCGCGTACGTCACGGCGAGCACCACATGCCTGGACAGGTCCCGCTTGAACGCGCTGTCGCGGTAGGAGAAGCCGCACTGCCGCGCCTCCAGGTCCACCACGTGCCGCGTCCTGCGGTCGTAGGCCCGCACGCACCGGACCGTCTGCGACACCTCCTGGCCGTAGGCGCCCACGTTCTGGATCGGCGTGGAGCCCACCAGGCCGGGGATGCCCGACATGCACTCGACGCCCGACCAGCCCTCCGTGACCGCGCGGGCCACCAGCGGGTCCCAGTCCTCGCCCGCCTCGACCGTGACCAGCACCTGCTCGCCGTCGCGGGACACCGCCACGCCCCGGGTGGCGACCCGGATGACCAGCCCGTCGAAGCCCGCGTCCGCCACCACCAGGTTGCTGCCGCCGCCCAGAACAAGCGTGGGCCGTGCCCGCCTGTCCGCCTCCGCCACCAGCGAGACGAGCTGCTCGGCCGTCTCGGCCTCGGCGAAGTCGGTGGCGGGACCGCCCAGGCCCAGCGTTGTGTAAGGCGCGAGCATCTCCATGGGCAACTAGCTTATGAGGGTTGCAGCATATGGAGCACCCTGTCGTAGTTCCGCTTGGCCTCCAGCTCCCTGTATTCGGGGGCCACCTCGTGCTCGCGCCGCATCCGCACCGGGACGTGCGCGACCGGCACGACGAGCTCGCCGCGCAGGGCCAGGGAGAGCTCCAGATCGGCGTGGTCGCCGTATCGGGCCTCCTTGGGGAAGGCCGTCAGGGCGGCCGCCCTGCGGACCGCCATGAGGTCGCCGCGCAGCGCGCGCACCCTGCCCGGGCCGGCCGGGCGCCACCGCGAGACGTCCTCGGGCGCCTCCGCGTCCGGCGCCTCCAGTCCCTTCCATCCGGCGGCGACGGCGCCTTCCTTGACCGCCGCCACCAGCGGGGTGAGCGCGTCGCCCTCCAGGACGAGGGTGGTCTCCATCAGCACGTGCACCTCGGAGGTGTCGAGCTGGAGCAGCTTGGCCCGGGCGGCGCCCCAGGTCGCGGTGCCGCCCCGCCAGTGCGGGGCCTCGGCGACGTGCCACCGCCTGATCCGCTCCGGGTGGCGCTCGACCAGCTCGCGCAGCACGTCCCCCGCGCCGTCCACGTTGCCCAGGTCGAGGGCCAGGATGGTGGCGTCCGTGTGGTCGATCAGCGACTGGACGCACGCCCGAACGTCCTGCGGCCAGCCGTCGACCAGCAGGCCGACCGAGGCGGTCACGTCCTTGGTCTCCACGCGCCGCCGCTCGGCGTCGACTCCGAGAGCGTCCATCCGGTTGGTGGCGAGCGTCCCGTCCCAGATCCGCTGGGCGTGCAGCATGTCGTCGCCCGGGACGCCGTGCTGGCCGGGGTCGCCGGAGAAGCCGAGATCGGCGGCCGGGTTCTCGCGAGCGCCCGTGGCCCGCCGCGCCCCCGCCGTGCCGACACCGGTCGCCGCGCCCTCGGCGGGCGTGTCCGCCTTCGCGCCGCCCGCCGTGTCACGGCCCGTGCCCGTGGTGCCCGCCACCTCGTCGAGCCTGGGCGGCCGGAGGTGGCCGGGCGGCCTGTCGTCGGTCACGGCGGAAACGGGGATCGACTGCACGGTCGGCCAGACGGGGGCATGCGCGACTTCATTCATGCGTCACGCGTACCCGAGAGCCGCCTGACCTATCATCGAGCGGCCTAGGAGAGCTGGACCACCGCGCGGGCCTTGGACAGGACCCTGGCGTCGCCCGCGCGGGCGGTCAGGGCCACGACCACCCGCTTGTCATCGAGCTTCTCCTCCACGACGCCGCTGACCGTGATCGTGGCGCCCTGGTCGTCGTCCGGCACGACCACCATCGAGGAGAACCGCACCCCGTAGTCCACCACCGCGCCGGGATCGCCCGCCCAGTCGGTGACGAACCTGCCGGCCTGGGCCATCGTGAACATACCGTGCGCGATCACGTCGGGCAGCCCGACCATCTTGGCGAACCGCTCGTTCCAGTGGATCTGGTTGAAGTCGCCGGACGCGCCCGCGTACATCACCAGGTTCAGCCTGCGCACGCCGTAGTCCACGGCGGGGATCTCGTGGCCGACCTCGACCTCGTCGTACTTCACCGTCGCCGTCATCTCAGGCCGCCCCTCCGCGCTCGACGATCGTGTTGTACGTGGTGCAGACCGGCTCGCCGGCGACCGTGGTGACCTCGCTGCGGACCGTCAGCAGTTCGTTGCGGCCGGCGCTGCGGATGTCGGTGATGGTGGCCGTGGTGACGAGCTCGTCGCCGGCGTAGACCGGGCGGGTGTACTCGAAGCGCTGCTCGCCGTGGACCACCATGGCGAAGTTCAGGCCGAGGTCGGGGTCGGCCAGCGCCTCGCCGCCGCTCTGCAGGCTGAACACGATGGGGAAGGTCGGCGGCGCGACCACGTCGGGATGCCCGGCGGCCTGGGCGGCCGCCCTGTCGCGGTAGATCGGGTTGTTGTCGCCGATCGCGGCCGCGAACTCCTTGATCTTCACCCGGCTGACCTCGTACGGGGTGCTGGACGGGTAACTGCGTCCCACGAAGTCACGGTTCAAGGCCATCAGTGCTCCCTCGCATGTCTCACCGAGCGCCATTTGAGGCAGACGGTAACAGAACAAGGTTCGGCTGTCGCCGGTGATGGCCGTCTTTTTGCCCCCTGAGACCGGGGAACACGACAAACCGGCGCCCTGTCAGCAGGACGCCGGTTGTGCGGTGAAAGTTGGCAGGAGTGCTGCCCGGCGAGAACTAGCGGGTCTCGCGGTGCGCGCGGTGGCAGCGGCAGTTGGGGCAGTACTTCTTCAGCTCAAGCCGATCCGGGTCGTTGCGCCGGTTCTTCCGCGTGATGTAGTTGCGGTGCTTGCACTCCTGGCAGGCCAGCGTGATCTTCGGCCTAACGTCGGTGGCAGCCACTTGGGAGTGCCTTTCTACGTTTGGGACTGGGACATGCCCGTACCCAGGTCGCAGGACCTGGGAATGGGCAGTAGCGGAGGCCGGACTTGAACCGGCGACACAACGATTATGAGCCGTTTGCTCTGCCTGACTGAGCTACTCCGCCTTGAGCCGGAAAACGAACCGGCCCCGTAGAGGATACCCGACTCGGGGAGCACATTCGTAACTCGCCTGATCGAGCAGGGTGCCTCCCAGTATGCCTCAGGAACACCCGCCAGCCGAAATCCAAAAGCAAAAGCCCCACCTGCCGGTGAGGCTCGACACTGCTGGAGCCCCCAAACGGAATCGAACCGTTGACCTTCTCCTTACCATGGAGACGCTCTGCCGACTGAGCTATAGGGGCCTGTCCGCGCTGCGGACAGGTGTAACCATACACGGCACTCAGCGATGATGCGAACTCGTCCGCGCCTCCACACGCTCCGCCGTGGCCGGCCTCGCGGGCAGCGCGATGATCTCGCAGAGATCCGCCAGATCGACGTGGCGGGCGACCTCCTCGACGGAGGCGCAGTCGGCGACCAGCCACCCGTGCCGGCGCACCCGGAGCACCTGCCGCCCGGCGCGCATGGCGAGCACGATCTCGCACCCGTCGCTCCCTACCCATCGCCTGTCCATAGCGGCACACAGTAGCTTCCAGGTCTCTCATTTTTCGGTACGCCACCTGCGTTACACGTCATACCGGATCGGTACCGAAGGGTCTTCGCAGGTCAGTAGCGGTAGAACCCGAGAAAACCCTTCACCCGGCCGATGTCGTCGACCCGCACCACGGCCCCGGTCTCCGGGGCGTTCATCATCTTGCCCCGCCCCAGATAGATGCCCACGTGCCGGGTGCGCTTGCGGCTCTTGCCGAAGAAGACGAGGTCACCGGGGATGGGCGAGCCGACGCGGCGCATCCTGCGCAGATGGTCATCGGTGTTGCCGGGCCCGAGCACGTCGGCGCCGTGCGCCAGCGCGTACACCCAGCGGGTGAATCCCGAGCAGTCCAGCCCTCTCGTCCTGGCCGCCGGGCAGGGCTTGATCCTGCCCTCGTAGCCTAAGCAGGTGCCCTTGGACGGGCCGGGCCGCTCGGCGTGCCCGCCGCCCCACGAGTAGACGATCCCGCGCTCCTGGATGCCGTACGCGATCGCGACGATCTTCGGCAGCACATATCTCACGAGTGGCGCGGACGCCGTGGCCAGCAGTAAGACAAGCACGACGGCGATCGCCGCCCAGCGCCTCCCCGACACCCACGCCCCCTCACGCGTTGGGAATGTCGGTTTTATCTGCCTTACGGGCTTATCTGGCGCGGAGTTCCAGGTCCACGGTGCCGACCTGGAAGCGGATCCCCACCTTGCCCTTGCCCTTCGGCTTGGTGGTGAAGACGAAGGTGGCCTTCTGCCCCCGGTTCAGCTCCGCGATGCCGCACCGCACCGCCGTGCCGCTGAACTTGCATCCCGACGACGCCCTGACCACCCGCTGGCCGCCGAACGCCCGGCCGGACACCTTGATGTCCGTCACCCGGTGCGGCCCGGTGTTGGCCACGGTGAGCGTGTAGCCGGTGCGGCTCCTCGCCTTGCCCGACACCGTCACCTCGGCCGGCGGATTGGTGAGCGACTTCAGCTCGGCCTCGGTGCCGTTGAACGCGTTCTGCCCGCCCGGCAGCGTCCCCTTCTCCGCCGACTGCCAGAACGTGTGCTTCTGCCACCCCTTGGGCAGCTCGCCCGGATCGGCGCCCCACCGCGCCAGCCAGAGCGGGTTGGCGGCGAACTTGGCGCTGTCACCCGTGCACGTACGCCACCAGCTCGTGGTCGTGTAGATGATCGCGCGCCGTCCGGTCCGCTGCTGGTATCTCTTCGTGAAGTCGCCGATCCAGCGGACCATGTCCTTGGCCGACAGCCCGTAGCAGCCGTTCTTGCCGTTCCTGTCCTTGTAGGGGTTGTCCTCGACGTCGAGGACTCCGGGTAACGTCTGCCCGTCGGCGGTCCAGGCGCCGCCGTTCTGCACGAAATGGTCGGCCTGCTGCGCCCCGCCGGACTCGTGCGGCTGCGCGAAGTGGTAGGCCCCGCGCACCAGCCCGGCCGCCGCGGCGCCACCGAACTGCGCCTCGAAGCTCGGACTGCGGTAGTCGACGCCTTCGGTGGCGTGCACGAAGGCGAACTTCCCGCTGCCGGAGGTCACGGCCTCCCAGTCGACCTCGCCCGTCCAGTTGCTGACGTCCACTCCGGCGACTCCATCGGCCGCGTGCGCGACCCCGGTCATCCCCACCACCGCGACAACCGCTATCAGCAACAGACGTTTCACCCGCGAGATCATCCCGGACCCCGACACATCCCCGCAACCGCTAAAGGCCACTTAGTCGGGTTATCAACGAAATTTCTTTTATATCGATAAAACTGCACTTCAGCGGCCCGAACAATGCCGCCCACCAGCACGTCGGTTGTGTAGCGTTTCCGCAGGTCAGCGCCGTATGTGAATGTACATTTCACGTTTGCCAAACCGGTTTCCCCCGGCGCAAGCTGGTCCCGATCCCCTTCCGAACCCCGCCGACCCCCTCAACCGGGGTTCCTTCGCCATGCCTGGAGGACGACACCATGATCCACGCCCGAGGGCTGACCCAGGTGTTCAAGATGAAGAAACAGACCGTCGAAGCGGTGCGCGGCATCGACCTCGACGTGGAGGCCGGACAGCTCGTCGCGTTCCTCGGCCCGAACGGCGCCGGCAAGTCCACCACCCTGCGCATGCTCACCACCCTGCTGCCCCCGACCTCCGGCACCGCCACCGTGGCGGGCAGGGACGTGGCCCGCGACCCGGCCGGCGTGCGCGCCCGGATCGGCTACGTCGGCCAGAAGAACAGCGCGGGCGAGGACTTCCGCGTCCGCGACGAGCTCGTCACCCAGGGCCGCTGCTACGGGCTGCCCACCTCCCAGGCCCGCACGCGGGCCGACGAGCTGCTCGGCCTGCTCGACCTGGAGTCGCTGGCCGAGCGCAAGCCCGGCACGCTCTCCGGCGGCCAGCGCCGCCGCCTGGACATCGCGCTCGGCCTCATCCACCGTCCCGACCTGCTGTTCCTCGACGAACCCTCGACGGGGCTCGACCCGAGGAGCCGCGCCGACATCTGGTCCCACATCCTGCGCCTGCGCGAGACGTACGGCACCACGCTCTTCCTGACCACCCACTACCTCGAAGAGGCCGACAGCATGGCCGAGCGGGTGATCATCATCGACAACGGTGAGATCATCGCCGACGGCACGGCCGGGCAGCTCAAGAACGACCTGGCCGGCGACCTCATCACGATCACCCTGCACACCGAGCGGGACGCCGCCGAGGCGGCCGGGATCACCGGCGCCACGGCGGACGGCCTGACCGTGACCCTGCGCGTGGCCGCCGCGCCCGCCGCCCTGCCCGAGCTCCTGCGCACGCTGGAGGCGTCCGGCATCAAGGTCGCCACGGCCGAGACCGCCCGCCCCACCCTTGACGACGTGTTCCTTGCCCTTACCGGGAGAAGCCTCCGCGATGACGACATTCCTGCGTGACACCACGACCATCTTCCGCCGCGAGTTCGTCCCCGTGCTGCGCGAGCCCGTCGGCCTGGTCTTCGAGATGGGCCAGCCGCTGCTGTTCCTGTTCCTGTTCGGGTCGCTGCTGGACGGCGCGGTGGGCTCGTCCTGGCAGTGGTTCGTGCCCGGCATCCTGGTCATGATGTGCCTGACCGGGCCGATGTCCGCCGGTTACACCCTGCTGGTGGAGCTGATCGGCGGCTCGATGGAGCGTCTGATGGTCACCCCGCTGAACCGCACCGCCATGCTCGTCGGCAAGTCGCTGAAGGGGATGACGATCCTGTTCGCGCAGTCCGTCCTGATCATCCTGCTGGCGATCCCTCTGGGCTTCGAGCTCCACCTGGCGGGTGTCGTCGCCGCCCTGGCCCTGCTCATCATCTTCGGGGTCGGCCTCGGCGCGCTCTCCTTCGTCCTGGCGCTGAAGTCGGCTCCCAGCGGGGAGCTGTTCTACATCGTCACGCAGTCGCTGCTCTTCCCGCTGCTCCTGCTGTCGGGGGTGCTGCTGCCGATGGACAGCGGTCCTGCCTGGCTGCTCGTGGCCGGTCATTTCAACCCCGTCACCTACATCGTCGACGCCCAGCGCGCGCTGTTCGCCGGCGACCTCACCGACGTCTCGGTCCTGTACGGCGCGACGGCGTCGTTCCTGGTGGCCGGGCTCGGCCTGTGGCTCGGCAACCGTGCGATGCGCCGCGGCGTCTGACAATCTTTACCCTGACGGGCGGCGGACGGGACGGGTGATGACGGCTTCGGACATGGGTCGGGTGCTGACGACCACGACGGTGCCGTGGATCCCCGTCTCCCACCGCCTGGACGCCGTGCTCGCCGACCGCCTCCCCGACGACGGCACGGTCACCTCGGCGTTCGCGCTCGTGCTGGACTCGGCCGGCCGGACGCTGCTGACGCACGTGGACCGGCCGGGACGCGGCTGGGAGATCCCGGGCGGCCACCTCGACCCCGGCGAGACCCCGGTGCGCGCCGCCGCGCGGGAGCTGGCCGAGGAGACCGGCCTGCGGCTGGAGCCCTCCCAGCTCTCGGTCTTCGCCTGGCACCGCATCGAGCTGCTGAGCCCGCCACCGGCCGGCTATCCCTACCCGGCGCTGGCGTACATGGTGATGTTCGCGGCGCGGCTGCCCGGGCTCGGGCGGCCCACCCACCCGCCGGCGGGCTCGGAGAGCACGCTCGCGCAGTGGCTGCCGCGGGAGGAAGTGGAGCGGCGTTGCGGCCACCGCACCTGGATGGTCATGCACCGCGCGCTCTTCGCGTGACGTCACACGGCGCGGGTCCGGTCGATGTCGGGGCCCCTGTAGGCGCGTTCGGGGATCCGCGCCAGGGTCGACTCGTGCACCTGCGGCCCGAGGCCGTACAACTTCTGGAAGCTCATGATCAGCGGTCGCCAGGTGTCGGGGTCGATGTGGTCGTCCGTGCCGGGCGTGCGGATCTCGTCGTGCGCCCAGACCCGCTGCACCCGCACCTCGAAGGCGACCACTCCGCCGTCGCCCACCGGATGCGTGGCCTCCACGACGGCCTCCATGCTCACCGGGCACTCGGCAACCCTCGGCGGCCGCACCGTCTCGCTCGGCACCGGCGTCAGTCCCGCCCGCTCGAACTTGCCCGGCACGAAGCGGTAACCGCGCTCGTGCTTGCGCGGGGGCACGGGGTCGGACCCGGTGGTGAGGGCCAGCCGGTCGACGGCGGGCGCGAGGGCGTCGGAGGGCAGGTTGAGCACGCACTCGCCGGTCCTGAGCATGTTCTGGGCCGTCTTGGACCGGGCTCCCAGTCCGAGCACGCCCCGCCAGCCGAGCCAGAAGGCCGACGACATGGGGGCCAGGTTGGGGGTGCCGTCCTCGTTCGAGGAGGAGATCAGGACGACCGGCGTGCCGAAGTAGAGGATGGCAGGCTCGATACGGGTGTGCCTGTGGGTAAGAGTGCTCACACACTCCACTTTCGCGGCCTCCGCGATAGCCCGCTGGCGACATTCGGACATCTCGTTCGCCGGGAAATGTGCGTGTTCAATTGGCTGCGGTCCGCCATATCCGGACGTTATCCACCGCTTTGTCGCGAGCATTGACCGCAGCCGTTCTCAACCGGTCCTTCGCCTCTTCATTACCGGTGTACCGTCACATGCAAGCACAATGGAGGCCCGCTCGGATGCAACCACCGTTCGCCATCACAATTGAACAGTTCGGCGACACGGCGGTCGTTGGCCTGACCGGCGAGCTCGACACCACCAGATGCGCCGAGGTGGACGACGCTCTGTCCGGCATCATCTCGGAGGGCCGGGTTCACCTGATCATCGACGTCACGGGCCTGACCTTCTGCGACTCGATGGGGCTGCGCACTTTCCTGGAGTTCGCCGGCCGCGCCACGAAGGCCGGCGGCTGGCTGCGGCTGGCGGGCGTGCACGGCGTGGTGAAGCGGCTCCTCGAAGTCACCGGCGTGGCCTTCGCCATC
The DNA here is from genome assembly GCF_037044575.1 of Nonomuraea sp. LPB2021202275-12-8. Classification (NCBI taxonomy): domain Bacteria; kingdom Bacillati; phylum Actinomycetota; class Actinomycetes; order Streptosporangiales; family Streptosporangiaceae; genus Nonomuraea; species Nonomuraea sp. LPB2021202275-12-8. Next base: position 166,753 of record NZ_JBAHWD010000010.1, read on the forward strand.
CCCATGGACCCCGACGTCCCGACGGCCATGCAGGCCCGCATCGCGTAACGGATTTCGTCAGTTGTACTTGTACTGCCTGGTGGCGATCCGGCGATTGTTGTTGTACACCGAGGCGCGGTACATGCTGATGGAAAGGTCACCGTGTTCGGCCTTCCCGCAGCTGTCTTTCCCGGCCAGCTGATGGATCTCGAAACGCGCCGTCGGGTCACCGCCGACGAAGTATTCCGCCCGCGCCTGATGCGTGTCGCCGCCCGTGTCGCAGGCGAAGACGAACGTGTTCCGCTCGGCGAAGCAGGCCAGAGCCGCGCCACTGGTGGAGGTGCACACCACGGACCGGGCACGCGCCGTGGCCCGACCGGGCGGGCGACGGCGGTCGCCGCGGCCCCTTCAGCGGTGAGCACGGTGGCCACGATCGTTGCCACCGCCATGCATGTGCGACGTAACACCAGTCGAACCTCTCCAACCTCATGAGTCACACCGGTTGTCTGTGTCTGACGCTCCGCGTTCCCGCGCGGTTGCTTGCGTCACCCCATGGCGCATCGGCCGACTTTCTGCGACAGATCTACCTGACTATTGTGATCTCCATCTTTTCGAGCGGAAGGCGGGCGATGGCGGCGGGCGGATCCGAGGAGTCCCTGGGCAGCCAGTACGTGCTTGTGGACCAGATCGGCGCCGGCGCGACGGGCACCGTCTGGCGGGCGAGGCACCGGGAGACCGGGGAGATCGTGGCGGCGAAACTGCTGCGCGAGGGCCTCGCCGGCGACCGCGATCTGGTCCTGCGGTTCGTGCAGGAACGCAACGTGATGCGGACCCTGCGCCACCCCAACATCGTCACCATGCGCGACTTCGTCATCGAGGGTGAGCGCCTCGCCCTCGTGATGGACTTCGTCGAGGGCGGCGATCTGCGCGGTCTCGTCCAGCGGCGCGGCACGCTGCCTCCGGCGGCCGCGGCCCGGCTGATGGCCCAGGTCTCCGGCGCCCTGGCGACCGCGCACACCGTCGGCGTCGTGCACCGCGACGTCAAGCCGGCCAACATCCTGATCGACGAGGCCAGCGGCCACGTACGCCTGACCGACTTCGGCGTCGCCCGCATCGTCCACGGCCCCAGCCTCACCCAGACCTCCTCGATCATCGGCACGCCCACCTACCTGGCCCCCGAGGTGGCCGACGGCAGCCCGCCCACGCCCGCGGTGGACGTGTACGCGATCGGGCTGATCCTGTACGAACTCCTCGCCGGACGCCCGCCCTTCATCGGCGACCACCCGATGGCCCTGCTCCGGCAGCACGCGACGGCCATGCCGAGGCGGCTGCCCGCCATGCCCGACGCCCTCTGGTCGATCATCTGGGCCTGCACCGCGAAGGAACCGGCCGCCCGCCCCGCCGCCGCGGCGGTGGCCGCGGCGTTGTCCGAGGCCGCGCCGTCCCTGGCGGCGCTGCCCGCCCTGCCGCCGATCAGCAGGGCAGCGGCCCCGGCCGCCACCTCCGAACCCGGCGTCCGCACGGCCCCGTCGTCTCACGGGCCGCCCACCCGGCCCCCGAGGATCGAGGAGCCGCCCCGGCCCGGCCGATCCCGCCGGCGGCTGGTGGCCGCCGCGGCCACCGCCACGGCCCTGGCTCTCACCGCGACCGTGCTGGCCGTCGTGGCGCCCTGGCGAGCGCGGGACGCCGGAGCCGTCGGCCCCCCGGCCACGACGATCACATCACCGGCCCCGGCCGCCACCACGTCCAGCCCGGCGCGGAGCACGCCTTCGGCGAAGATCCGGGCCGTACGCAGCCACACCCCGAAGACGCCCACCGCCGAGCCGCCCACCACGAAACCGGCGACCACCAAACCGGCGACCCAGCGCCCCCGCAAGTCACCTCCCGTGACAGCCAAGCCCGAACAGACCAAGACCCCCACACCCGAGCCCGTCCCCCAGAACTCCGGGCCGAAGTGGCAGTGCCGCTCATGGCTCCCTGTCGCCACAGGGGCTGAGATGTCCCCCTGCGTCGCCTTGGTGGGCGGCTCCTTCCATCTGATGGGCCGGATCAGGGGGTCCGCCTCCGTCCGATCGGACATCCACGTCCAGCTCTACAACACCGACGCGGAACTGACCCTGTCCGCCCCCTTCATCTGCGAGGACAAGTCCCCGGCCGCCGACGGCGGCATCGTCACCTGCGGCCCGTACGTCGCCACGACCGCCCGTACGGGGTCCAAGGTCGACGTCCGGCAGCGGTGGCGGGCGGCGGGGACGGCGACGTTCGGCGGCGGCGCGGAGAGCCCCTGGTTCGCCTGGTGACCACGGCCGACGCCTGACAGCCCCGACGGCAAGGTGCTCATGGCAGCGCCCCCGGCTTCAACGCGGTCACCGTCACCTCGCCCGACGGCCGTATGCCGTCCGCTCTGTCGGCCCCCTGAGCGTCTCCGACATCGACGGCTCAGTCCAACCGCTCCCGGTCAAGGCCGCCGGGGCGGGCGACTCGCTTCAGATAGTTAGATGTCGTACTATCGTGCATCGAACTACTTTTAAGCGAGGAGAGGCAGCATGCGTACATTGATCCGCGACGTCCAGGTCTTCGACGGCGAGCGCGCCCTGCCCCGGACGGACGTGCTCATCGTCGACGACCGGATCGCCGAGCCTGACGGGCAGCGCGCGGACGTGGAGGTCGACGGCTCGGGCAGGACCCTGCTCCCCGGGCTGATCGACGCGCACACCCACGTCTCCGACGGCATGCTCGCCCAGGCGCTGACCTTCGGAGTCACCACCGAGCTCGACATGTTCTGCCTGCCCTCCAACCTGGCCAGGCAGCGCCGACTGGCCGCCGAGCACGACGACGTGGCCGACATCCGCAGTTCGGGAGTCCTCGCCACCGCGCCCGACGGCCACCCGAGCCAGATCATGGCCGCCGAGGCGGACGGGCTCGAATGGCTGGGCGATGCCGTCGGCCCCTTCGACACGGTCGCCGATGCCGGGCAGGCCAAGGCGTTCGTGGCGGCCCGGACGGCCGAGGGGATCGACTACCTGAAGATCGTGATCGACAACGGTTCGACCGGCGGGCTCGACCTGCCCGTGCTCGGCCCGGACGTGGTCGCCGCCCTCGTCGAGGCCGGGCATGCGGCGGGGTTGAGGACCATCGCGCACGTGGCGACCACGCACGACGCCGCCATCGCGCTGGACGCGGGCATCGACGGGCTGGCGCACGTCTTCCACGACGCCGGGCCCGACGACCCGGCCGTGGCAGAGCTGGCGGCGCGGGCCGCGGCGTACGGGGTGTTCGTGGTCAGCACCCTCACGTACATCGAAGCGATCACCCAGGACCCGGCCGGGGTGGAGCTGGTGCGCGACGAGCGCATCGCCGCACGGCTGGCCGAGCAGGCCAGGGCGGCCATCGACAGGGACTATTCGGCCGTGCCCGTCCACCCTGAAGGCGTCGCCAACGCGCTGCACACGGCCCGGACCCTGCACCGGGCAGGGGTTCCCCTGCTGGCCGGGACCGACGCGAACTTCTTCGCCCCGCTGCACGGGGCCAGCATGCACCGCGAGCTGCTCATGCTCACCCAGGCCGGGCTGAGCGCCGAGGAGGCGCTGGCCGCAGCCACCAGCCTTCCCGCCCGGCACTTCGGGCTGGCCGACCGCGGCCGGATCGCTCCGGGGCTGCGCGCCGACCTCGTGCTGGTGGACGGCGACCCGACACGGGACATCACCGCCACGCGCGCCATCACCGAGGTATGGCGCCGCGGCGTCCGCCAGTCCCGGTAGGACGTGTCCTGTAGATCTCGATCTCCGCCGACGGAGCCGAACCTCCAGCAGAGACCCGGCATCGCGCACTCATCTCCGAATGGGGACAGCGGGGCCTGACAAGAGCCGAGGCGAGTGCCTTGTTCCGCAAGCACGGCTTCTCCCCCCAAGCGGCGGGTGGTTGGGTCCGTGGCGACTGGCTGGAGATCCGCGACGACGGCATCTGAACGGCACCGTGGCCGCCCAAGTCAGCCACGTGAGTGGACTGCTCAACCTCAAGACACGCCGCCTGATCGCCGATCCCGACCACGAATGGCGAATCCGAGCGGACAGGCCCGAACTTCTGGGCCTCAAGCCTGATGATCCACGGGACACGCTTTAGTTCTCGCGTCAGGCGAGGGTGTCGAGGAGGCCGCGCACGATCCGGGTGAGCGTCGCGGCATCCTCCCGATCCAGCCCCGCGGAGATCCTGGCCAGGTTGGCCGCGTGCTCGGTGAGCGTCTCGTCGATCACTTCGCGGCCCCTGGCGGTGAGAGCGATGCGGAAGCTGCGGCGATCGGCCGGATCCAGGCTCCGCTCGACCAGCCCGGCCGCCTCCAGCCGGTCCAGCCGGTTGGTCATGCCGGCCCGTGACATCATCAGCGCGGCCGACAGCTCCGAGGGAATCATGGTGTACGGCGGGCCGGTCCTGCGTAGCGCCGACAGCACATCGAATTCGCCCTGCCGGAGCCCGTGCCGTTCGAAGACCTCTTCCACCGCCGCTTCGACGACCCGCGTGAGCCGGGCGATGCGCCCGAACACTCCCAGGGCGGAAAGATCCAGGTCGGGCCGTTCGCGTCGCCACTGCTCGAGAACGAGATCCATGGCGTCCCCGGCTTCCTCGCTCACCCGATGACCTTATCCCCCTCTCTCCGGACTCCGATCATCAAGCCGTCCACGGGCGCCGGGAGGCGTGGGTTGCCGGTCACGGGCGCCATCCGCGTTCGACCGACCGGCGGCATCGGCCGGGGTCGTCGCCCGCGCTGGTGAAGAGCGCGGTAAGCATTGGCACGCCATGCGCCAGCGCTTGGCGTGGCAAGGGCCCTATGACGATCAGCGATGCCAGGCCATGACCGATGGTCCAGCTCTGCGTCGCCAGCTCCAGCGGGTCGACGCCGTGGTCGAAGCGGCCGGCGGCCTTGGCCCGTTCGACGGCGTGGACCAGACGGTGCAGCGCCTCATCCGCGGCCGCGGCGTCCTCCAGCTCGAAGCCGGCGTCGAACATGGTCCTGTAGAGGTCGGGTTCGGCCAGGGCGTTGGACAGGTAGGCGGCGCCGAGGGCTGCCAGATCCCGCACCGGATCCGCGGACGGTGACACCTCGTCCAGCCTGGCCGCCAGGCGGGTGAACCCTTCCTGCCGCACCGCTTTCCACAGGCCGTCCATGCCGCCGAAGTAGGTGTAGACGGCCATCGTCGACAGGCCGGTGCCGGCGACCAGCGAGCGGAGCGTGATCGGCTCCCGGGCGCCGAGCATCTGTGCGGCTCGGTTGATCAGCAGGGAGCGGATCGTCGGGTCTTTCGTTCTCGCCATAGCGCCACAATACATAACATTGCTATGCTTTAGGAGATTGCCGGACTCACCGGTGCCGATCCCAAGGAGCGGACATGACCGTGACGCTGGTCAACCCCGACGGGCTGCCGAAGCCCGATGTCTACCGCCAGATGTCCATCGCCACCGGCTCGAAGCTGGTGTTCCTGGCGGGCCAGGTCGCCCGCGACGCCGAGGGAGGACGAGTCGGGGAGGGAGACCTGGCGGCTCAGGTCGAGCAGTCCTACCTCAATATCGCCACTGCCCTGGCCGCGGCCGGCGGGTCCTTCGACGACGTGGCCAAGCTCACGATCTACATCGTCGACTGGACACCCGACAAGCTGCCACTGCTGGGCGAGGGGGTCGCACGGGCGGCCGCGGCGTTGGGGGTCGACCCGGTCAAGCCGATCACGCTGCTGGGTGTCGCGGCACTGGGCGAACCCGACCTCCTGGTCGAGGTCGAAGCCACCGCGGTCATCGACTGAGTCGGGCGCGTCGGTCCCACGCCGGCTACCGAGGCGGCCCCACCGTCAGAGTCTGATCGGGGCCGCCGATGCGGCGCCAGGCGCCGGTGTCGCGGGACCAGCGGAGGATCTCCGAGCGGTCTCCGGTCAGGACGTACGCCTCCCGCCGGCCGACCTGGACCTCCGCGCCCGCCGAGCCGATGTCCCGCCAGTTCTGGCTCTCGACGTCGGTGCCCGGCTCGGCGAGGACCCGCAGCCGTTCGCGCGCCGGATCGGTGGAGAAGAGGCCGGCGGCGCCTCCATACAGGTCACCGGCAGGACTGGTTGAACGCAGGCCAGGAACAAACTGTGTGCTCTTCCAGGGCTTGGTCCTGCGTAGGAGGGCCACCCCCTGATCAGCACGTAGCCCGGGGCACGTACCGGTCGTCCACAGGCTGGGGATGGACGGGGGGGTGAGCGGCCGGGTCATCCTGTGGCGTGCTGTTGCGCCAGTTGGAGTATCTGGTCGCCCTGGCCCGAGAGCGGCATTTCGGCCGGGCCGCCGCGGCCTGTCACGTCTCTCAGCCGTCGCTGTCGGCGGCCATCCGCAAGCTCGAACGCGAGCTCGACGTGCCGCTCGTCCTCCGCGGGCAGCGGTTCGCCGGGTTGACCCCGGAGGGCGAGCGGGTGCTGCTCTGGGCGCACCGCATCCTCGCCGACGCCGACGCCCTGCGGCAGGACCTGTCCCGGATGCGCGAGGGGCTGTCCGGGACGCTGCGCCTGGGCGCGATCCCGACCGCCCTGACCGCCGCCTCGCTGCTGACCACGCCGTTCTGCGAGCGGTACCCGCACGTCCGGGTGTTGCTGACCTCCCTGTCGTCCCGAGAGATCCGTCGGCAGCTGGCCGAGTTCGAGATCGACATGGCGATGACGTATCTCGACGACGAGGAGGACCTCAGCGAAGGCGAGGTGCATGCGAGCCCGTTGTACGAGGAGCGCTACCTGCTGCTGACACCGTCGGACGGCGAGCTGGCAGCGTCTCGGGCGAGTTGGGCCTGCGCCGCTTCCTGGAGGAGCGCGGCCACACCCTCGTGGTGACCTCGGACAAGGACGGCGACGGCTCGGTCTTCGACCGCGAGCTGCCCGAGGCCGACGTGGTGATCTCCCAGCCCTTCTGGCCCGCGTACCTGACGGACGAGCGCATCGCCCGGGCGCCGAAGCTGAAGCTGGCCATCACCGCGGGCATCGGCTCCGATCATGTCGACCTGGACGCCGCCATCGCCCGCGACATCACGGTCGCCGAGGTCACCTACTGCAACAGCATCAGCGTCGCCGAGCACGCGGTGATGATGATCCTGTCCCTCGTGCGCAACTACCTGCCCGCCCACCAGACGGTGCTGGATGGCGACTGGAACATCGCCGACTGCGTCAGTCGCTCGTACGACGTCGAGGGCATGCACGTCGGCACCGTCGCCGCCGGCCGCATCGGGCTGGCCGTGCTGCGCCGGCTCAAGCCGTTCGATGTGCGCCTGCACTACACCGACAAGCACCGGCTGCCGCGCGAGGTCGAGGAGGAGCTCGGCCTCACCTTCCACGAGGACGCCGCCGCGATGGTCCCGGTCTGCGACGTGGTCACCGTCAACGCGCCGCTGCACCCGCAGACCGAGGGGCTGTTCGACGACAAGCTCCTCGCCACGATGAAGCGGGGCGCGTACCTCGTCAACACCGCGCGCGCCAAGATCGCCGACCGCGACGCGATCGTCCGGGCCCTGGAGAGCGGGCAGCTCGCCGGCTACGCGGGCGACGTCTGGTATCCCCAGCCCGCACCGGCCGACCACCCGTGGCGGAGCATGCCGCACCACGGCATGACCCCGCACATCTCCGGCTCCTCGCTGTCCGCCCAGACCCGCTACGCCGCCGGTACGCGCGAGATCCTCGAATCGTGGCTGGACGGCACGCCGATCCGCGAGGAGTATCTGATCGCCCACGGTGGCGGGCTGGCGGGCGCCGGAGCCCACTCCTACACCACCCGGACGCCGTAGACCGCTCGCCGCGCGGGAGGTCATGACGGGTAGGCGTGGGTCTCGGTCGCCTTGACCGACGCCCAGATCGTCTGGCCGGGCGTCAGGTCGAGGTCGGCGACGGCGGCCGGGGTGATGTCGGCGAACGCGGTGATCGGGCCGTCGAGGTGGACCCGTACGTTGTCGCCGTGGCGTTCGAGGCCCTCGATCGTGGCCTGCCACAGGTTGCGCGGGCTGCCGTCGGGGCGGGTGCGATAGAGCGCCACCGCGGCGGGCGGGAAGGCGACGAACGCGGGCCCTGCCAGCTGTTCGGAGGTGCTGAACAGCAGCTCGCCGACCTTGACCCGCGCTCCGTCGGCCAGGCCGCGATACAGGTTGAGGCCGACCAGGCGGGCGACGTACTCGGTGCGCGGGTTGCGGGCCACCTCGGCGGGGGCGCCCTGCTGGACGATGCCGCCGTTCTCGATGACGATCAGCCGGTCGGCCAGCACCATGGCGTCCAGCGGATCGTGGGTGACCAGCACGGTGGCGCCGTCGAAGTCGGCCAGGTGGCGGCGCAGCTGGGAGCGGACCTCCAGGCGGGTGTGCGCGTCGAGGGCGGCCAGCGGCTCGTCGAGCAGCAGCAGCCGGGGCCGTACGGCCAGGGCGCGGGCGAGCGCGACCCGCTGGGCCTGGCCGCCGGACAGCTGGCGGGGCCTGGCCGCGGCCCGGTCGGCCAGGCCGACGCGTTCCAGGAGGGCGGCGGCCGTGCGGCGGGCCTCGGCCTTGGAGACACCCTGGCAGCGTGGTCCGAAGGCCACGTTGTCCAGGGCGGACAGGTGCGGGAAGAGCAGGTAGTCCTGGAAGACCATGCCGATCGGCCGCTGCTCGGGGGGCAGGGTGTGCAACGGCCGGCCGTCCAGGGTGATCTGCCCGCCGGTCACGGCGGTGAGCCCGGCCAGAGCGCGCAGCGCGGTGGTCTTGCCCGCGCCGTTGGGGCCGAGCAGCGCGACGACCTCGCCCGGGGCGACCTCCAGGGTGATGTCGAGGGCGAAGGCGCCCCGGGTGACGGCCAGGCGGGCGTGGAGCGTCACGGCGAGTTCACCCACCGGTCGCGCAGGCTGGCCAGGATGATCACGGAGACGGCGAGCAGGACGAGGCTGAGCACGATGGCCGCCTCCGGCTCGGTCTCCAGTGCCAGATAGACGGCCAGCGGCATCGTGCGGGTCGTGCCGGGAAAGTTGCCCGCGAACGTGATCGTGGCGCCGAACTCGCCGAGCGCCCGCGCCCAGCACAGCACCGCCCCGGCCACGACGCCGGGCATGATGAGCGGCAGCGTGACCCTACGGAAGACGGTCCAGCGGGATGCGCCCAGCGTGGCGGCCGCCTCCTCGAACCGCTGGTCGGCGCCCCGCAACGCCCCCTCGACGCTGATCACCAGGAACGGCATCGCCACGAACGCCTCGGCGATGATCACGCCTGCGGTGGTGAACGGCAGCGTGATCCCGAACGTGGACTCCAGCCACTGCCCGACCAGCCCCCGCCGGCCGAGCACCAGCAGCAACGCCACGCCGCCCACCACCGGCGGCAGCACCAGCGGCACCGTCACCAGAGCCCGCACCACCCGCCGCCCGGGGAAGGACACCCGGGCCAGCAGCCAGGCCAGCGGCACGCCGAGCAGCAGGCACACGACCGTGGCCACGCTGGCGCACACCAGCGACAGCCGCAGCGCCTCCAGCACCTGCGGCTCGGCCAGCCGCTGGAGCAGCGTCGGCCAGGGGGCGCGGACCAGCAGCCCGGCCAGCGGCAGCACCAGGAACACCAGCCCCAGCACGGCAGGCAGCACCAGCATCCAGGGCAGGCGTCCGGACACCTGGCGGGGTGAGGTGGACCCGCCTGGCGGGTCCTGTCGGTGCGCACGCTCAGAGATGGCCATCGGGCTCAGGGCGTCTCGAAGCCGGCCTTGGTCAGCACGTCCTTGCCCTGCTGCGACAGCACCAGGTCGACGAACCGCTTGGCCAGGTCACCGGCGGGCGCCTTGGCCAGGGTGGCGATCGGGTAGTCGTTGACCGCCTGGTCCGCCTCGGGGAAGGCGATGCCCTGCACCTTGCCTGCCGAGGCGATCACGTCGGTCCTGTAGACCAGAGCGGCGTCCACCTCGCCCAGCTCGACCTTGGTCAGCGTGGCCTTGACGTCCTGCTCCAAGGTGACCGGGGTGACCTTCAGCCCCGCCGCGTCCAGCGCCTTGACCGCCGCCGCCCCGCACGGCACCTGCTCGGCGCAGAGCGCGACCTTCACCTTGGGATCGGTCAGGTCCTTGAGCTCGTCCACCTTGGCCGGGTTGTCCTTCGGCGCGGCGATCTGCAGCTTGTTGCGCGCGAAGGTCGTCGGCGAACTCGCCGGCGAGGCGTCCGTGACCGTCTTCATGGTGGCCGGGCTGGCAGCGGCGAACACATCGGCCGGAGCCCCCTGGACAATCTGCTGCGCCAACGTCGCGCTGGAGCCGAAATTGAACCGCACCGTCGTGCCGGGGTGGGCTGCCTCGAAAGCCTTGCCGAGTTCGGTGAACGTACCGGTCAGCGACGCCGCCGCGAAGACCGTCACCTCCTCGGCCCCACCGGAGGCGGCCGGTGCGTCCGAGCCGCAACCGGACAGTCCGGCGACGGCGAGCGCGACGGGCAGGGCGATCGTCCATCGGGAAAGACGCCTGAACACCAAGGGCTCCTCACAAGACCCCGGCCACGCGCTCGTGACCGGGGATCTCGACGACGACGTTGGTGGACTTGATCACCGCGACGGCCACCACCCCCACTTCCAGACCCAGCTCGTCGGCGGCCTGACGGCTCATCAGCGACACCACCCGGAACGGCCCCGCGGCGAGCTCCACCTGCGCCATCACCGAATCCCGGATCACCTCGGTCACGATCCCGCGAAAACGGTTGCGCGCCGACGAGCGGCCGCCATCGCCGACCGCCTCGACCTGGGACCGGGCGAACGCCGCCAGATCCGCGCCGTTCACCCGCCGATGACCATGCTCGTCCCGCCCGGCCGCCAGCCTTCCCGCGTCCACCCAGCGGCGGACGGTGTCAGCGCTGACCCCGAGCAGTGCGGCAGCCTCGCTGATCCGAAACGATGTCACAATCCCTCACCATACCTTCCGCACATTCCAACCTGAAGGGCGGACTTCCGCCGCAACGGCGGCACGATCCCCCGAGTTGTCCTGGCATCCGCGAGACGAGTGCAGGCGCACGGCCGTGTCCCCACGCCGCGGGAAGGCGTGAGTCTTCGCAGGGACTAATTACTCTCCGTGCCAGCCGGGTACGAACCCCACGGCAGCCCCGGGGGGCGGCCTACTCTCTCGACACCGTCGCCGAAGAGCTCCTATAGCGATCCCGAGCCATCCTCAGGCGAGCGAACCGAAGGTCTGCTCGCCGGCATCGCCGGCCTGCGCCGGCCTGTTCTGGTCACCGCCGGCGTGGGCATGGGCCTGGGCTCGCTGAGCCTGCTCATGGTCGCGTTCGCCGAACAGTACGCGCAGCTCGCCGCCGTCGCGTGGGTCGAGGCCGCACTGGCCGCCGGAAGCGCTGTCGGCGGTCTCGCCTACGGCGCCGTGTCATGGCGGCTCAGCCTGGAGCGTCGGCTGCCATTGCTGGCCACGGCGTTGGCGCTGTCCATGGCCGCCGCCGGATTCGCACCGAACATCGTCGTGCTGTCATTGCGTACCCGAGTCTTTGAGACACGAGGATGCCGGGAGCGCGGTGCGCTCCCGGCATCTCCGCGGTGGGCCTACCTCAGCGTGAACGCCCGGGTAGTGGTCTGCTCGACCTTGTTGCCGCCGGCGTCCCATGCCTCGGCCTTGAGGCTGACGGCGCCCTTGGTCCTGGCGAGCTCAGGGTAGGTGAGCGTGGTGGTGTACACGCCGTCCCTGCCCTTCTTGACCGACGCGTTCTTCCAGGTCTGGCCGTCATCGGTGCTGAAGGAGAGCTTCAGCCCGGCGATGGCCGGCAACTTCTCGGTGGACGGCGCGTGGTTCACGTCGATGTCGAACGTGTGCCGGCGCCCGGCCTGGACGCTGTTGTCCAGCGCCTGGGTGTCCCCGAGGTCGTAGCCGACGAACACCAGCGGCTGGGGCCCGCACGGGCCGGTCATCTGCGGCAGGCTCAGGCAGATGTGGGTGCCGGTGACGGTGTCCTTCGCCCGGCCCTTGGACCGGAACGTCCACACGTTGGTGTTGCCGGCGGCAGTCTGTTCGAGCCGGTAGACGCCTTCCTCCTTCGGCAGGTTGTACAGCGGATAGATGTTGCCCTGGTAGCGCGGGAGCTCCTTGCCGTCCTTGTACAACTTCGCGAAGGCGCTGAAGTAGACGTTCTCTCGTCCCTGCTGTCCGTTGCCGTTCACGAGGCTGAAGGAGGCCATGAAGATATCGCCGGCCCGGCACATCGGGCATTCCAGCCGGTAGCCGCTCCCGGGCAGCGAGGGCATGATCAGGCTTCCGGGGGTGAACACGCCCGCCCCCCAGTTCCGCGTCTGCCTGCCGGGCTTCTCGATCGTCGTGACGATCTTGAGGTCCCTGTCGGTGCCGGTGCTCACGGTGCCCAACCGGAGCGTGTCCGCGGAGAACCCGCTGAAGTACTCGGGCCGCTCGGCAGGTCCGGTGAAGCCGAAGGCCGTCGAGAACGACACCATCTCCAGGGGCTTGAAGCTGTGCCAGGTCTCGGTCTGCAGGCCAGGACCGTCCGGAATGTGGAAGTCGGTGTCCACGGTCCGCAGCCGGTTCTGGGAGTAGCGGTAGGTGAGGCTGGCGGGGATCTTGCCTTCCTCGTACTCCTGCAGCTGGTAGGTGTAGTCGATGTCGGGAGTGCTGGTGATCTCCAGGGTGACGGGGCCGCGGGCCAGCTGGGTACGCAGCTTCTCCGCGGCCGTCCTGGAGATCTGCACCGACGGGAGCTCCGTCTTGCCGGATCCATGATTCGAGACGGGGATGTAGCAGGGGGTGGTCGAGTCGTCGGCGAACAGCACGATGCCCACGGCGCCGGCGGCCTTCAACTGCTGGACGCGGTCGATGTGGATCTGGCAGTACCCGGTCGTGCCGACGACGAGCAGCGCGAGCTTCCCGCGAAGGTCGGTGGCGCCGATCTCCTCGGGGCTGGCGGCGCCGACGTAGGCCAGCTTGTGGCGGCTTGTCCCCGCAGGGAAGGGGACATCCTCCTCACCAAGGCTCTGTCCCTTGTCGAAGTACTCGTTGGTCACGGATGCGATGGAGTACTTCTGCGGGGCCACGGCGCGCACGGCCACCTGCTCGTTGATCGCGGTGAGCCGGGTCGAGAACAGGAACTTCCCCTTGGTGACCTTCTGGGTGGGGGAGACGTACCGGTCTCCGATGGTGATGTTGCCCATCTCCCCCGAGGTCACCGGGCTGCCGTCCCATGCCGTGCGCACATACGTGAGGGCGCCGGCAGCGTGCCTCAGGTCGATCGGCTTCGGGGTCTCGTAGCGCAGGAGGACGGCCTTGCGGGCGTCCAGGGTGACCTCGAGCCCGTCCTCCGGCACGACGACCTCGGGATTCAGCAGCGTGGCGACCGGGCCGGTCGCGCCGTCGGGCGACTGGTGCACGATGCCGGCCGAGACGGAGTAGGTGCCGGGCTCGACCATGTACCGGTAGGCGCCGTCACCTATGTAGATGGCCCCGCGAACGCCGTAGATGTCGGGGACGTCGACCGAGCTCACCCCGGTGAAGAACTCGATGGAACCCGGGGCCTGACCGTTCCTGTTGATGGCGCGGACGGTCAGCGGGACCCGCTTGGGCCCGCGTACCAGGCCGATCGGGGTGGTGACGTGCGTGCCCGAGGCGTCGGTGGCCACCAGGGCGCCGGTGTAGGTGCCCCTGACGAGACCGTCCGGGTGCAGGGTGACGGTGACCTCGGCGGTCCCGCCCGCCGGGACGGTCACCGTGGGGGCGCTGAGCGTCAGCGTGTCCGCCGTGTCCTTCATGGCGGCGTCGAGGGTCAGGGTCACCTCGGCGTCGCCGCCGTTGGCGTAGGTGACGGTCTTGTCCACGGTGTCGTTCTGGTCGACCGGGATGTAACCGAAGTCGGCGTTGGGGGTGGTGGCGATCACTTTCTGGGAGACGGCCCGGGCCACGTCGACCCGGCCGGCGCCCTGCTGGTAGACGGTGTGCCCGGCGTCCTTGGCGGTCGACATGAGCGCCGCCTTGAGCCGTTCGCCGCGCCAGTCGGGGTGTTCCTGGGCGAGGATGGCCGCGGCCCCGGCGACGTGCGGGGTGGCCATGGAGGTGCCCGAGAGCGAGGTGTAGAGGTCGTCGACGGGGGTGCCCAGTTCGGTGCCGGCCGCGCGGGCGGCGACGATGTCCACACCCGGTGCGGCGATGTCCGGCTTGAGCGCGCCGTCGTTGACGCGCGGCCCCCGGCTGGAGAAGCCCGCCAGCGCGTCGGACTTGTCGGTGGCGGCCACGGTCAGCGCCGACGCCGCGGCGCCGGGCGTGCCGACGGTCTCCCTTTCGGGCCCTGAGTTGCCGGCGGCGATCACGAACAGCGCGCCGGTCGACTCGCTGAGCTCGTTGACGGCCTGCGAGAGCACGTCCGTGCCGTCGGTGGCGTCACCGCCGAGGCTCATCGAGACGATCTTCGCCTTGGCTTCACCGACGGCCCACTCCATGCCGGCGATGATGGCGGAGCTGTCACCCGATCCCTCGTTGTCGAGGACCTTGCCGATGGCGAGCTTGGCGCCGGGCGCGACGCCCTTCCTGGAACCGTCAGAGCCGGCACCGGATCCGGCGACGGTGGCGGCGACGTGGGTGCCGTGACCGTGGCCGTCGGCCATTTCCTGGTCGGGAACGAAGCTGCGGCTGGTGGCGATCTTCCCGGCCAGGTCGGGGTGGGCGGCGTCGACGCCGGTGTCGAGGACGGCGACGGTGGTGCCGGAGCCGTCGAGGCCGGCCTTCCACGCCTCCGGCGCGCCGATCAGCGGCACGCTCTCCGCGAGGTCGACCTTGACCTTGGCGTCCAGCCACACCTTGCCGATGCCGCCGGTCAGCGACTTGAGCGGCTTCTCCGGTGTCGCGGCGCTCTGGCCGCGCAGGGTGGACCAGAAGTCCAGCGCGCTGTCCTTGTCCACGGCCACTGCGGCGCCGTGGATGCTGGGCAGCGACAGCTGGGCGGTGCTCGCGGGCAGGGCCTGAGCGGTGGCCGCGACCGAGGCCTGCGGAGCGCTGCCCTGGTACTGCACGATCAGCGGCAGCTGCTTGGCCGCGTCGTCGGCGAAGCCGTTGGTCGCGAGGTACCGCACGTCGAACAGGCGGCGCTCCAGGACCCCTGCCTCGATGGCGGGCCGCGCGTCGTCCGGGATGACGAAGATCCCTTCCGGGCTCGCCTCGCTCCGGAAGATCGGGGTGCTGCCGTCCTGGCGGCGGACGGCCTTGGGGGTCGCGGTGTAGCGGCCACTGCCGTCCCGGGTGAGACCGACCGTGTCACCGGTGATCAGGGTGACGTTCCACGCGCCGCCACCGGCGCCGGCCGGGGTGACGACGTCGCCGTCATCCTCGGCGGCGGCGCTCGCGGTCGCTGGTGTGAGCAGTCCGGCGACCAGTGCCGTGACGGCGGCTCCGACTAACACTCTGCGCATGATGCGTTCCTGTCTTCTTGCGGGATGGAGGACGGGGCGGCGCGCCTCATACGTCGACCCAGCTGTCATCGAGCTCCGGCGCCGGTGCGCTGCCGGCATCCTGCTCGTCGTCGTCTATGTCTTCGGGAGCACGCTCGGGCATGCGACAAGGGTCAAGGATCCGGCCGAGAGATACCTATGGGGCGAATGCCCCATTTGTGGCGCGCCGGCCAGATGGTGCGGGACTACCGGCGGGGCCTTAATGCAATTTGCTGGCAATTGCGGCCTATGGGCAGAATGGAGCTGTTTCTCGCATCGCGATCATTCGACCTCTCACCTCCGGAGACTCACCCACATGAGCCGCCCGCCCCGTACCGCCCCAGCCATGCCGACCGCTCGCGACAGCGCGCTGCTGAAGGCGGTAGCCGGATCATGAGAAGGTTGCTGGTCCTGGTGGCGGCTCTGACACTGACCGCCTGCTCACAAGCTCCCGTCGCCCAGGAGGCCGAACAGGCGGCGGCGCCGCAGGCCGGCTTCCCCGTCACAGTCGAGAACTGCGGGCGCACGCTCACCTTCGACGAGCCGCCCGCCAAGGTGGTGACCGGCTACCACCCCTCCCTGGAGACCCTGCTCGCCCTCGGCCTGGGCGACCGGATCGCCGGGCGCACGAACTTCTCCGAAAGCGCCTTCCTGCCGGGGCAGAAGGAGCAGTACGACAAGATCCCGGAGATCGCCCCGACGATCATGCTGCCGCAGAAGGAGGTCATGCTCGCCCGGGGCTCGGACTTCGTCCTGGACAACGCGATGGCCGGCTTCGACGCCGCCGGCGGTTACGCCACCGTGGAGGAGCTGAACTCGGCCGGCACCCCGGTGTACATCCTGGGCGGCTGGTGCAGTCCCGAGGAGGTGCTGCAGTTCACCATCGACGACACCTTCACGGACCTGCGCAACCTCGGCAAGATCTTCGGCGTCTCCGACCGGGCCGAGAAGCTGGTCAGCGAGCTGCAGGGGCAGCTGGCCGACGTGAAGAAGCGCGTCGAAGGCCGGACTCCGGTCAAGGTGCTGGCCACCGACGGCGGCAAGGGCCCGGTCAACGCCTACGGCGGCTCCGGGATCACCAACCAGATGATCGCCCTGGCCGGCGGCGTGAACGCGCTGGCCGACGTCAAGGGCGACTACACCGAGGTCAGCGCCGAGAAGATCAGCGCCGCCCTGCCTGACGCGGTCCTGATCAGCGACTACGCCACCCTGCGCGGCGAGGACATGCCGAGCTCGCCGGCCAAGGCCGCCGAGGCGTTCGCGATCGCCAGGAACAGCCCCGCCGCCGAAAAGCAGCGCTACCTCGCGCTTCCCGTGGCGGCCCAGCACCCCGGCTACCGCAACATCTTGGCCATCGCCGACATCGCCCGCTTCCTGCACCCGGACGCCTTCGCCCAGTGACCAGCACAACTCAGCAGCACCCGGCACAGACCGGGCTCGTACCCAAGAGTCGCCGCGCGAGCAGGTTCCTCGTGCTCGTCGTCGCGCTCCTCGTCGCCGTCGTCGCCTCGACCTGGCTGGCGGTGAGCATCGGCGCGGTGCACGTCGCCCTGCCCCAGGCCTGGGGCATCGTCGCCGACCGCCTCGTCCCAGGCGTGGTGCCGCGCACCTGGACCCCGGTGCAGGAGCAGATCGTGTGGGAGTTCCGGCTGCCGAGGGCGCTGCTGGCGCTCCTGGTCGGGGCCGGGCTGGCGGTGGTCGGGGCGGTGCTGCAGGCGCTGGTACGCAACCCGCTGGCGGACCCGTTCCTGCTCGGGGTCTCCTCCGGCGCCTCGTTCGGGGCGGTGCTCGTGCTGATCCTGGGCGCCTCGGCGCTGGGTGGGCTGTCGCTGTCGGCCGCCGCCTTCGCCGGCTCCCTGCTGGCTTTGGGACTGGTGTACGCACTGGCGCAGCGTTCCGGGCGGATCACCCCGTCGCGGCTGGTGCTGGCCGGGGTGGCGCTGGCGTACCTGTTCCAGGCCGCCTACAGCTATGTCCTGCAAGCGGCGCAGAGCGGCCGGGCCGCGCAGCAGGTGCTGTTCTGGCTGATGGGCAGTCTCGGCGGCGCCCGCTGGCACATGCTGCCGCTGCCGGCCGTGGTCCTCGCCGTCGGGGTGACGTACCTGCTGCTGCAGCACCGCCCGCTGAACGCGCTGGCCGCCGGGGAGGAGACCGCCATCTCGCTCGGGGTGAACGTGAACCGGTTCCGCCTGAGCCTGTTCGTGCTGACCTCGCTGCTGGTCGGCGTGCTGGTGGCCACCAGCGGCGCGATCGCGTTCGTCGGCCTGATCGTGCCGCACACCGCCCGGCTGCTCGTCGGCGCCGACCACCGCCGCGTGCTGCCCGTCACAGCCCTGCTCGGAGCCGTGTTCCTCCAGCTCGTGGACGTCGCCGCCCGCACCGTCAACGCACCGCAGGAGCTGGCGCTCAGCATCGTCACGGCCCTGTTCGGCGTGCCGTTCTTCCTGTGGCTGCTGCGCCGCCGCTCCGTGGACCGGGCGGTGAGCGTCACGTGAAGCTCGACCTGCGAGGCGTGGCCGTCGCGCTCGACGGCCACCCGATCGTGCACGAGGCCGACCTCCTGGTGGCCGACGGCGAGTTCGTCGCCCTGGTCGGGCCGAACGGCTGCGGCAAGTCCACCCTCCTCCGGACGATCTACCGGGCCCTGCGCCCCGCCGCCGGGCTCATCACCGTGGACGGCGACGACGTGCACCGGCTCCCGACTCGCCAGGCCGCCCGGCGAACCGCCGTCGTCGCCCAGGAAACCCCTGCGGACCTGGACTTCACGGTGGCCGAGATCGTCCTCATGGGCCGCACCCCGTACAAGCCCGACGCCGCCGCCGACGAGGAACTGTGCGCGCGGGCGCTGGACCGCGTCGGCCTGGCCGGCGCGACTGAGCGCGTCTTCGCCACCCTGTCCGGCGGCGAGAAACAACGCGTCCTCCTCGCCCGCGCCCTCGCCCAGCAGACCCGCCTGCTCCTGCTGGACGAGCCCACCTCCCACCTCGACGTCCGCCACCAGCTGGAGATCCTGCACCTGGTGCGCGACCTGGGCACCGAGTTGGGCATCGCCACCCTGGCCGTGCTCCACGACCTCAACCAGGCCGCCGCCTTCTGCGACCGCCTCTACGTCATGAACGCCGGCCGCATCGTCGCCGGCGGCCCTCCCGAACAGGTCCTCACCCCCGAACTGATCTCCCAGGTGTACGGCGTGCGCGCCGTCCATCGCACCCAGCTCGTCTTCGAACGGCTCAAGGAGGAGCAGTGATCACCCGGCTGCCGGCCATGTCGCCCCGGATCCGGTGGCGCCTGGCCGGACTCGTCCTGCTGCTGTCCATCACGAAGCCCTGAGGCGGTACTGGTCAGCAGGTGGAGTGGAACAGGCCGCCGATCGGGGTGGTCCCGGCGAGCGAGTTGTACCGCTGGACGGCGGCGGTCGTCTCCTCCACGTGGACCTCGATGCCTTTCCCCTTCAGGAGGTCCAGAGTCTCGGGGCACGTCTCCAGGACCAGTTGCATGCCACGGGAGAGGATGATCACTTGGCTGCCGTGGTCGAGCAGCTCCTGTACGTCCGCGGGCTGGATACCGGGCTGGTGCCTGGTGCCGCTCTCGTTCCAGTCCCAGGGACGTCCACCGCCGGGGTAGAGCTTGAAGTCCTTGCCCTCGCCGAGACCTTCGACCACCATCCGGCCCCATGAGATATGCGTAATCAGCGGGGATCGACGCTCCATGACGCGAGGCTATGTCAGGCCCGTCGCCGACGTAAGCCTCCGGCTTCCGCCTCTCCGGGGGGCGCTGGTCAGGGTGTAACTGCGGGTGACCGCGGTGAGGTCGCCGTCCTCTCTGGTGGCGGCGACCAGGTCAGGGGGTCTGGGGACGAAGCCCGGCACCGCGGTCAGCCCGTCTGTCTCGGCGATGGCGGTGAGGCGAATCCGGTCCGCATCCGCTACGCGCACGGTGATCTGGACTCCCTGGGCGGGGATGCCGCGGAAGCGGATCTCTGCGGGCCAGGTGCCGGCTCGCGTACCGGTGACGGACACGCTCACCGATCCGTACCGGCCGGCCGACGCGGTGGCGTGGGTGATCGGCTGGTCGAGCCTCAGCGTCACCGAGCGCGCGCCCTTCCCCGCTGTCACGTGCAGCTTGAGCAGGTCCCCGCTATGGGCAAGGACTGCGGCTCGCGGGCCGTCGGCGGTGATCGCCGGGGCGGGCCCCGTCCGCAGCGTGCCCCGCGCGTACCCGGCCGGCAGCGCGGAGGTGTCGTGGCCGGACACGTACCGCCTGGTCCACCGCGCCGGGTCCGCGTCGGCGCTGACCCAGTGGGCGGTGCGGGTGTCGGCGTCCATGACGTACGCCAGATGTGTCCGCTGCGGCCTGCCGGCGTCGAAGTCGTCCCCCACCAACCCGGCGGCGACCAGCCCCACCGCGAGGAGTAGGGCCGTACACGGTACGGCGAGGACGGCGGCACGTTTCTGCCGGGTGGCGAGATCGGGCAGGAACAGTTCCACGAGCGGCACCACGATCAGCCCGAACAGCGCCAGCACCAGCGCGCTCGCCCCGCCGAGCGCCAGTCCCATCCCGTCGAAGACGTTTCCGGCCAGGGACGGCAGCAGCATCGCGGCCGTGATCGGACCCAGCATCGCCACGACCGTCCGCGCCCAGGCAGGCGTGCGGAGCAGGACTGCGGCCAGCCAGCCGAGCGCGCCCATCAGCGCCGGCAGGGCGAACAGGAACGAGGCCCCGGGAGCGACCTGGGCGCACAGCACGCCCAGCCCGGCGAGCCAGGTCAGCGCCCCGACCGCCAGCGCCGCCGGGCCGAGCCTGCGGCGCAGCACCAGATACCAGCCGAGGACCGCCAGCGCGCACAGGACCGCGATCGCCGCCTGGTACGGACGCGGGCGATGCAGCAGCCCGCCCATCAGGTCGTAGGCGGGCCGCCAGGCCACCAGCAGTTCCCACAGCCCCTGCGCCAGTGCGGCCGACACCACCAGCGGCGCCACGGCCGAGACCGTCGCCGCGATCAGCCGGGGCAGGCTCAGCAGCCGCCTGACGCGAGCCAGCAGCGCCAGGCCCGCCACCGCGACGACGGCCAGCACCGCCAGCGGCCAGACGAGCTTGTCCGGATACGTGATCATGGTGCCGAGCGCGCGGAAATAGGTGACGTCGTGATCGGAGGTCACCGTCCGCAGGTCCGCGTCGCCGAGGGCGCGCGCCAGTGTCAGCATGTTGCCGCCGTGGTGTTGCAGGCTGCCCCGGTTGAGGTTGGCGATGGAGTCGCTCGCCGTGTGATACAGCGAGGAACGCTGGATGTAGGCGAAGTTCATGCCGGTGAAGCCGGCCTTGGTCAGCGGGGTGAAGTCGGTGTTGTTCGGCAGCAGCCGATACAGCTCCACCATGGCGGAGTGACCGCGCGGCGCGGGGACGGCGTTGACGAAGGTCTCGACCAGGCGGGCGTTGTTCGTGGAGGTCTCGAACAACAACGAGGGGCCGCTGACCCCGCGGGCCTCCCAGTTCAGCAGCACGCCTCCGGCCTTGCCCAGGGGGTGTTCGCGGACGAAGGCCTCGGCGCCGAGCACGCCGTCCTCCTCGCCGTCCGACATGAGCAGCACGATGTCGTTACGCGAGCCGGGACCGGCGCGCAGTGCCCGGACGGTCTCGATCATCGCGGCCACGGCGGCGCCGTCGTCGGAGGCGCCCGGCCCCGTGGCCGCGGAGTCGTAGTGCGCGGCGATGAGCACGGTGCCGGTGGAGCCCGTTCCCGGCAGCCGGCCCACGATGTTGTCGACCTGGCCGAACGTCGCCAGCCCGGCCGCGGACCGGGTGCCGACCGAGCGCTGGATCTCGACCTGCAGTCCTGCCGCGCGTAGTCGCCGCGCCAGGTAGTCCCTGGCCCGGTCGCTCGCCGCGCTGCCGATGGGCCGCGGTTCGGCGGCGAACCGCTTCAGGTGAGCCAGCGCGCGCTCGGCGCTGAACTGCTCGCCCGGGGCGGTGGCCGGCAGGGGTTGCATAGTGCTGTCGGCCATGGCGGACAGCATGATGACCGCGATCAGGGTGAGCAGGGCGGCCGGCCCGGCCGGCAGTCGCCGCGGGACGTCGAACAACTTTCCGATCATGACCTGGAACGGTAGGCCGGGCCGCGATCCGGCGGAATGAGGCGCCCACCCGCCCGCACCTGCGGTTTTCCGCAGCCCCGAACCGGCCATGCGCCTCATTCCGGACATAGGGCGATCGTTCATAGCCTTTGAGGCATGACGGATTGGCTGATCGAACTGATGGAGATGCTCGGAGCGCCGGGCGCGGGTATGGTCCCCATCTTCCGCAGCATGATCTCGATCCCGGCCGGGGTGGAACGCATGCCGCTGGGTGTCTTCACCCTGCTGACCACGGCCGGCAGCCTCATCTGGAACACGATCTTCGTCCTGGCCGGCTACGCCCTGGGCGAGAACTGGTCGCTGGTCGAAACCTACGTCGGGATGGGCACCGACATGGTCATCGCCCTGGTCCTGCTGGCCGTGCTCGTCTTCGTGGGGGTCAGGCTGGGCGAGCGGCGCAAGGGGCGGCATGCGCTCCGTGGCTAAGGGGCTGCAAGTGCTGGGGGCGGTGATCCTCGGAACCGTCACCGCCCTGCTCAGCCTCGTCTTCCTCCTGCCGGCGCTGGCGTTCGCCCGCCGGAGCACGGTGCGGGAGGCGGCGCGGCGGCTGGCCGTGCTCGAGGCCCGCCGCCTGCGACTCGACCCCGCCGCCCTGGGCCTCGATGCGGTTCGCGCGGACGGGCGGGAACTGCGTTACCTGGCGGCCAGACTGCCGGTAGGCGTTCTCGGCGGCCTGACAGTCGTCCTGCTCGGTTGCGGCATCGGGGTGGCCGGAGTTCTGGCCTGGTCCTGGGGCAGGGGGCTGCCATTCGACGGCATGCTGCCTACCGCGCCGCTGCTGGTCTACGCCGCCCTCGCAGGGGCCGTTCTGCTCTTCCTGAACCTGTCGGGCTTGGTGGGCGCGGACGCGCTGGAGCGGCGGCTGGCGCAACGCATGCTCGGCCCCGACCCCACCGAAGCACTGCGGCGCCGCATCACCGAGCTGGCCGAAAGCCGCGCGGGCGTGCTGGCGGCGGTCGACGCGGAGCGGCGCCGGATCGAACGGGACCTGCACGACGGACTGCAGCAGCGGCTGGTGGCACTGTCCATGCTGGTCGGACGGGCTCGCCGGGGACGGCCCGAACTGCTCGCGCAGGTACACGAGCAGGCGCAGCAGGCACTGGGTGAGCTGCGCGAGGTGGCCTGGCGGGTCTACCCGTCGGGGCTGGACTCACTCGGGCTCGCCGACGCGCTGGCCGGCGTGGCCGAGCGCTCGAGCATCCCGGTCAAGGTCGTGTGCGAGCTGTCCGCGCGCCCGCCGATGGCGGTGGAGACGGTGTCGTACTTCGTGGCCAGCGAGGCGGTGACCAACGCGGCCAAGCATGCCGGGGCCACCGCAGTCACCGTCGAGGTTCGCGAACACGACACAATGGTCGTCGTGCGCGTACACGACGATGGAGCAGGTGGGGCGGACGCGGCGGGCGGCGGCCTGTCGGGGCTGGCGCGGCGGGTCGCCGCGCTGGACGGCCGTTTCACCGTGACCAGCCCCGTCGGCGGGCCCACCACGATCACGGCAGAGCTGCCGTGCGGGTGATCCTGGCCGAGGACTCCACACTGCTGCGTGAGGGCCTGGTACGGCTGCTCGACGAGGAGGGCCACGACGTCCTCGCCGCCGTCGGCGACGGCGAGGCGCTGGTCGAGGCGGTCGCGGCGGAGGAGCCCGACGCGGTCGTGGTGGACGTACGGATGCCGCCCACGCACACCGACGAGGGCCTGCGCGCCGCACTGGAGATCAGGCGCCGCTGGCCGCGCGTCAAGGTGCTGGTGTTGTCGCAGTACGTGGAGAAGAAGTACGCCACCGAGCTGATGAGCGGGGACGTGGACGGCGTCGGCTACCTGCTCAAGGACCGGGTGGCGCAGGTCGGCGACTTCCTGGACGCGCTGGAGCGGGTGGGCGCCGGGGGCGCGGCCTTCGACCCGGAGGTGGTGCGGCAACTCCTGGCCCGCACCAGCCACGCCGACCCCCTGGCCCGGCTGACCGGCCGGGAGCGCGAGGTGCTGGAGCTGATGGCGCAGGGCATGACCAACGCCTCGATCGCCCAGGCGCTGCACGTGTCACAGAGTGCGGTGGAAAAGCACGTCAACGCCCTGTTCGACAAGCTGTCCCTCTCCCACACCACCGGCTACAGCCGCCGGGTCCTGGCCGTCCTGCGCTACCTCGGCTCCTGAGGCACCCCGCACGGCGCAAGCGGCTGGACGACCGTAAGGGCGTTGAGCGGGAGCTTGTTCGTGCTCTGCACCGCGATGAGGACAGCACTGAGGGCCGGTCCCTCACATCTCGCGGATCTTGTTAGACGAGCGCTCTCGACGGCTGCTAGCGTGCGGGTGGTTCTAGATCGTCCCTGTTTCGACGCTCATGGCAGTGGAAGGCAGGACACCCAGTGGATGGACCGCGACCACCGCACCACCCAAGCCCGCCTGGTCCCGGCTTCTACCCGGACCCTGGTGGTCAGCCATTCTTGCGCCAGTGGGACGGCAAGCGATGGACCGAGCAGACGGCCGCTCCGGGCGCCCCGCCGGCCCCACCCGTCAGAACGCGGAAGTGGATGCTCCCCGTTGGGATCGCCATCGGCGCCTTGGTGCTCGTCGGCGGCATCGTCGGAGGCGTGGTCGTCATGCGGGGCGGCGACCCGGTCGTCGTTGTGAGGTCCTCGGGGCAGGAGATCCGGGCGAGCGAGGTGGCCGAGAACCTCGGCTCGATCTCCATGGCTCATTTCAATCTCGAACGTGAAGCCGGAAAGCCCCAGTCCAAGGAGCGGAAGAAGCTGTGCGGGCACATCGCCGGGTGGATAGTGGACGAGGACAAGCCGCTGGCACTGCCGCTGGAGTCGATGGGCGAACCCCTGCGGTTCCCGGAGGGGCCAAAGCCATTCCTGAATGCGTGTCTGGCCGCTGAGTAGCGCTCCTCTGCCGGCCTTTCAGAGGTCCTGACAAAGGACTCATCGGCCGAGGCGTCGCCAGCAGATGATCGCGGCGGCGAGGGTCATGAACGCTTCGTGGTGTCGTCGCGGATCTCCCAGCGGATGCGCAGGCGGCGGAACCAGTGCAGCAGGGCTATCGTGCGCTCCACCGGCAGCAGGACCGCTTCAGCCCGGGGAAGGTCCTCGGGCTCGGGCTCGCACTGTCGGCGGCCAACCTCAAGAACGCCTCCCTGACCGTCGCCGCCGCCGCCTCGATCAGCTCGTCCGAGATTCCCACCGGGCAACAGATCGCATCCCTGGCGACCTTCGTGGTCATCGGCTCACTCGGGATCCTGGCCCCGCTCGCAGTCTTCCTGTTTCTCGGAGACCGGGCCAGAAGCGTGCTCGGCGGCTGGAAGAACTGGGCGGCACGGCACAACGTCGCGGTGATGGCCGCCCTGTTCTTCGTCCTCGGACTGAAACTGCTCGGCGACGGAATCGGCATCCTCACCTCCTGAGCCCGACCAGGATGAGCGTGTCTGTCGTCCTGCTGCCGAGGTCAGCGCCGATGACTGGATAGCGTCGCTGTTATCTGGACCGAGGAGGGGCGATGTCAGAGGACAGCCAGGTCAGCGATGCGCTGACCGACGCCATCAACGATCACACACTGGACGGAATACTACGGCTCTACAGCCCGCAGGCGGTTTTCGTGGCCCCAGGAGGCGTCGCCGAAGGGCACGAGCAGATCGCCACCTTCTACGGGCACATGTTCGAAGGCTTCCCGGACGCACGTGCCACGCTCTGGAGAAAGATCACCAATGGCAGCGTGACACTGCACCAATGGACGCTGACCGGCACCCACCTCGGCCCTTTCCTCATGCCCGGCGGTGGCACACTCGATGCGACCGGCCAAGGCGTCGCGGTGCGCGCGTGCAGCACGGCCGATATGGACGGCGACCTCATCGTCAGCCACCAGTTCTACTTCGACCAGCTGGAGCTGTTCGCGTCCCTCGGGGTCCGGCTCAGTCCCGAGGGACCAGGAGCTTGAGACCACCCCTCCGGTTCCCCTCTCCCAGGACGGAGAACCGGTCCTGGCTCTAGCCAGGAGACCTGTCCGTGGGGCGGATCTCGCTGAACAGCCTGAGCGTCACCGGCCGCGGCGGAAGCCAGGCGGGCAGGCGCAAGCTTCTCGAGGAGAACACCGTCTCCAGGACGATCTTCACGTATGGGCGCTCACCGGGGATCTCGGCGCACACGACCGAGACGGGTGAGCGCACCGCCTGGCGTCCGAATCGCAGCCATGCATGTGCGTCGCGGTCGAGTTCCGCCGACTCCCAGTGCAGCACCGGCGGCTCGGCGCGGTGCGACGGCAAGGGGAGCCGCAGAGCGAATCCCGCCAGAGCGGCAGTGTTGGGCCGCAGGTAGAAGGCGCCGTCGAGGCGCGGCGGCGCGTACAGGAGCCAGAGTCCCTGCTGCCTGCTCGTTGTCAGCCTCGCTTCGGTCGCCTCCAGGGCGATCCGCCATGAGCCGGGGCCGGTGGACGTCGCCATGGATCACCTCGCCGTGTTCGAACGTGCGCCAGTCACTCCCAAGACGTACGGCACCCCGCGAATGTGACATCCCACCGCTGTGGAGGGCTTCCGCGGATGTCACAATTCCGCGCCCCTGGACGTCTTAGTCATGACGCGGACAGAAAGGGAGTCGCCCATGCAAACCGGACCAAAGGCGGTCCCCAGCAGCATCGCCCGGACATCATCGTTCCTCGACGATCGCCTGGGAGCGGCCCGTTTCCTGAACCGCAACCTGCGCAAGATCTTCCCCGATCACTGGTCTTTCCTGCTGGGCGAGATCGCGCTCTACTCGTTCGTCATCCTGCTGCTCACCGGCACGTTCCTGACGTTCTGGTTCAAGCCGAGCATGGGCCACGTGGTCTACGACGGCGTCTATGCGCCGTTGAGGGGCGTGGTGATGTCCGAGGCGTACGCCTCCACGCTGGAGATCAGCTTCGAGGTGCGCGGCGGGCTGCTCATCAGACAGATCCACCACTGGTCGGCGCTGGTGTTCATCGGCGGCATGATGGTCCACGCGCTGCGCGTGTTCTTCACCGGCGCCTACCGCAAGCCGCGCGAGCTCACCTGGGTCATCGGGGTCACGATGCTCGCGCTGGCCCTGCTGGCGGGGTTGACGGGCTATTCACTGCCGGATGATCTGCTGTCGGGTGCCGGCCTGCGGGTCACCCAGGGCGTGCTGATGTCGCTGCCACTGGTCGGTACGTTCGTGACCTTCTTGTTGTTCGGCGGCGAGTATCCGGGCGAGGACGTCGTCTCCCGGTTCTACTCGCTGCACGTCCTGCTGATTCCTGGGGCGTTGCTGGCGTTGATATCTGCGCATCTGGTGCTGATGTGGGTGCAGAAACACACGCAGATGCCGGGCAAGGGCCGCACCCGTACGAATGTGATGGGCGCTCCGCTGTATCCGTCGTTCATGGCCAAGACCAGTGCGTTCTTCCTGTTCACCCTCGGCGCGGTGGCGGGGATGGCCACCCTCGCCCAGATCAACCCCGTGTGGCTGTACGGCCCTTACAGTCCGGCCGACATCTCGGCCGGCTCCCAGCCCGACTTCTACCTGGGCTTCCTGGAGGGCGCGCTGCGCCTGATGCCCGCCTGGGAGGTCAACCTTTTCGGCACCGGGCAGGCGGGCACGGTGCCGTTGAGCGTGGTCGTCCCGGCGCTGGTGCCGCTGGGCGTCATCCTCACCGGGATGCTGCTCTACCCGTTCATCGAACAGTGGATCACCGGCGACAAGCGTGAGCACCACATCCTGGAGCGCCCCCGCAACAACCCGCACCGCACCTCGATCGGCATGACCGCCATCGTCTTCTACGGCGTGCTGTGGCTGCTGGGAGCCAACGACGAGATCGCGTCCACCTTCCACATCAGCCTGAACGCCACCACCTACGCCGGACGCGTCCTGGTGATCGCCGGACCCGTGCTCGCCTACCTCATCACCTACCGGATCTGCCTCGGCCTGCAACGCTCCGACGCCGAACTCATCGGACACGGTGTGCCCACCGGCGTGATCAAGCGCCTGCCCAGCGGCGCGTTCACCGAACCGCACGCACCGCTGAGCGAGGACATCGAGGCGCACCTGCGCGGCAAGGAAGCCGTGCCGGTGCTCACCGCCCACAACGGTTCCGGCGTCCCGCCCGCACGCCTGCGCAGCCCTCTCGGCAGGCTACGGGCCCGGATGTCCGCCGCCTACGGCGGGCAGAAGGTCGCCCTGGACGAGGAGCGCGACCGGTCCCTGACACCCTGAACGTCACGTACGAAGCACCCTTGTCGAGCGCCAGACTCCAGCCAGGAGCGTGCATCGGGCTGAGAAGAACGACGCAGCTCAGGTCTCGAAGAACTAAGACCGAGGTCACCGATCTTGCCGATCAGGGCGTAACCGGCGTTGTTCACGATGACGTGGCCCTGCGAAGGACGGTCCCCACGGTGTGGGGACCGTCGAGCGCCGCACGAGGCCGCCTGGATGACCTCGGTTCTCTCAGCCCGGCTGCGGCTTGCGGCTATTCCGTGGGCCGGCGTGCCTGTCTTACTTCGCGGTCGATTGCCCAGGCGTCCGCTACTGGGCCCACGTGCCGCAGCTTGTCGGGGTTGATCACCGAGCGGATCGTCTGGATCTGCCCGTCGAGTACATCGAGCGCCAGGGTGTAGAGCACCTTGCCGTCCCGGTCGCGGAAGATCGCGCCCGGCTGGCCGTTGAGCTCGTGCGGCTCGAACGTCACGTCGATCCGGGCCAGCCGGCGGAAGACGGAGGCAAGCAGCCGGGCCGCGTTCGCGGCGCCGATGATGGCCCTGGCCAGCTGCGGTGCCTTGCCGCCGCTGTCTCCGACCATCGACACGTCGGCGGCGAGCAGTTCCTGCAGGCCGGCGACGTCGCCCTCGCGGAGGGCGTCGAAGAACCGCGACGCCAGTTCCTCCCGCTCTTGGCGGACCGCTTCGAAGCGCGGCCGCCCGGCCTCCATATGCCGCCGCGCCCGCACCAGCAGCTGCCGGCACGCCGCCTCCGACCGACCCACCGCCGCGGCGACCTCGTCGAACCCGAAGCCGAACACCTCCCGCAGCACAAACACCGCCCGCTCCAGCGGGCTGAGCCGCTCCAGCAGCAGCAGCGCCGCCATCGACACCGAGTCGGCCAGCTCCATCGACCGCGCCGGATCCTGATACGGATCGCTCAGCAGCGGCTCGGGAAACCACGGGCCCACGTACTTCTCGCGCCGCACCCGCGCGGAGCGCAGCACATCGATCGAGATCCGCGTCACCGCGGCCGACAGAAATGCCTTGGCCGACGTGGGCTGGGTCGCCGAGCCGTCAAAGCGCAGCCATGTCTCCTGCACAGCGTCCTCGGCCTCACCCACACTGCCCAGAATCCGATAGGCGATCGAAAACAGCAGCGGCCGCAGCTCCTCGAACTCCTCGACCTTGCTCACGCGGATTCCCTCCCCTTGGAGCCCTTCCACCCGGCCGTACTCGCCGGCGCAGGCAACTTCTGGTGATCATCCGGACCAGTCGCTGCTGATGCTCAGTGGAACTGCCCGGGCTCGTAGTCGCCGGCCGGCTGCTGGCTGATGATGTTCAGCCGGTTCACCGTGTTCATGAAGGAGACGAGGATCACCAGGGCGGTGAGCTGCCCCTCGTCGTAGTGCTTGGCGGCGGACGCCCACACCTCGTCGCTGACCCCACCGGCCGCGTCCGCGACCCGGGTCCCTTCCTCCGCCAGCTCCAGCGCGGCACGCTCGGCCTCGGTGAAGACCGTGGCCTCCCGCCACGCCGCGACCAGGTTCAGCCGCACCGAGGTCTCGCCGGCAGCGGCAGCCTCTTTGGTGTGCATGTCGATGCAGACGGCACAGCCGTTGATCTGACTTACGCGAAGCGCCACCAGCTCCTGCGTGGCGGCCGGCAGCGGCGAGTCCCTGAGCGCCTTGCCCACCGACATGAAGTACTTGAGGGCCTTGCCTGCGGTCGGGTCGGCGAAGTAGTTGAGTCGTGCGTTCATGATGTGCTCCTCTGTCGTCGTCGTGGCTACACCCCCTGAGACGGGGTAGCCCGCCGCCCTGTGACATGGACCGATGTGACCTGCGTCTCCCGTCCGCCGACGCACGTCACCCGACGGATTCGGCCTCATCCGCGCCGCCTTCGCGGAGGGCGTCGAAGAACCGCGACGCCAGTTCCTCCCGCTCTTTGCGGACCGCTTCGAAGCGCTGCCGCTACCGGCCCGCCGCTCGCCGGTCTGCCTTGGGCAATCGCGGCAGGAGTGCCACGAAGAAGACGCCGATCGGCCCAAGAGACAGCGAGAGCATCCCCCAGGCGAGCCAGTTCTGCCCCTTGCGATGAGCCAGCCAGGTACTGAAGGCGGCCAGCGCTACAGACAACGCCATCGTGAGCAAGCCACCCAGGTAGGCGTACATCAGCGCGTACATGTGGAGAAGGCTCTCACGCGTGCGGACGCACAGACCGCCCCCGAGAACGTGCGTAGGCGAAGCCGACGGTCCTACGGTCCCGTCGCGATCAGGCGTTGCCCCGCACCTTCTCCACTGACCACGTCATCTAGGCACGTCCCACGAGGATACCGTCGTCGTCGCTGAACAGCTCGGCCCCAGGATGGAAGGCGACACCACCGAAAGTGACCGGGACGTCGCGCTCGCCAGTGCCCTCTTTGCCGCTCCTGCGTGGATTGGAACCCAGCGCCTTGACGCCCAGGTCCAGTTCACGCAGGGCGGCGACATCCCGTACGGCCCCGTTGATGACCACGCCGGCCCAGCCGTTGACGACGGCAAGGCCGGCGATGACGTCACCCATGAGGGCCGTGTGCAGCGAGCCGCCGCCATCGACCACCAGGACGCGTCCCGCGCCTGGCTCTCCCAGAACGGACTTGAGCAGCGCATTGTCCTCATGGCAGCGAACGGTGACGACCGTACCGGCGAAGGCCCGGCGGCCGCCGTATTGGGCGAGCTGGAGGTCGCAGGAGTCGAGCTGATCGCCGCGCTCGTCGTAGAGGTCTGCGGTCACGATGGTCATGGTGCGTGCGGCCTTTCTGCGGATCGGCGGGGACCAGTGGCGAACTGCCGCCGCTGGTACCCCGCCATTGTCGTTGTGGTCAGGACGGTGCACTGATCAGCGGAGGTGGAAAGCCGCGACGACCGTACAGGTGATCAGTCGTCAGGGCCTTCCATCTCTCCGCTACGCGGGTTGGGGCCGGGGCCGGGCGTCGCCCTTGACGTAAATGCGTTGGCGTCGCGGTCCTCGATCGGGCTAGCGTTGCTCCGTCATGCGCCAGAGGACGTGCCCTGTCTGCGCCCGTGAACCAAGAGATGGGAAACCGCAGGATGACTTCTCAGCTCGTCGCGCTCTGCTTCGATGCGAACGACCCCCACCGCCTGGCGAGCTTCTGGGGCGGGTTCCTGGGCTGGGAGATGGTCGACGATCCCCACGAAGGCTTCACCCTCCTGCCGAGCGACGACACCGGGTTCCGGATCCGATGTGTTCCGTCCGAGAAGAAGAAGACCGGCCAGAACCAGACGCACTTCGACCTGACGAGCACGTCCCTGGAGGACCAGCAGCGGACGGTGGCGCGGGCGCTCGAACTCGGTGCGCGGCACCTGGACATCGGGCAGGGCCCGGACGCGGCTCATGTGGTGCTCGCCGACCCCGAGGGCAACGAGTTCGACGTGATCGAGCCGGGCAACAACTTCCTCGCTGACTGCGGATTCATCGGAGCGCTCGCGAGCGACGGTTCGCAGGAGGTCGGGTACTTCTGGAGCGCGGCGCTGGGCTGGCCGTTGGTCTGGGACCAGGACCAGGAGACCGCGATCCGCTCGCCGCACGGTGGTCCGAAGATCACCTGGGGCGGCCCGCCGGTGGCGCCGAAGACCGGGAAGAACCGGCTGCACTTCGACCTCGCTCCGCCTGCGGACGGTGATCAGCAAGCGGAGGTCGACCGTCTCATCTCCCTCGGAGCGAAGCGGATCGACATCGGCCAGGGCGAGGTCAGCCACGTGGTGATGGCCGATCCCGACGGCAATGAGTTCTGTGTGTTCCCCCGATAAGAGGGCCCGAAGGGCCTCCGGTCAGCGTTCGCGTTTGGCGGGGAGCACCATCGGCAGCCCCGTCAGCGGGTCGGGGAACACCGAACACCCGAGGGCGAAGACGTCGGAGATCAGCGGCGCGGTGACGATCTCCTGAGGGTCGCCGTGTGCCACGACGCGGCCCTCGTGCATCACCACAAGGTCGGTGACGTAGCGGATCGCCTGGTTGATGTCATGGAGCACGGCCACCAGCGTGCGTCCGGAACGCTGCAGGTCGGTGAAGAGCTCCATCAGCTCCACCTGATGGGCCACGTCGAGGTAGATCGTGGGCTCGTCGAGCAGCATGATCCGGGTCTGCTGGGCCAGGGCCACGGCGACCCACACGCGCTGCTGCTGCCCGCCGGACAGAGCGTTGACCCGCTGTGTGTCAGGGGCTCGTGCCACCCTGGAGGCCGATTGATCTCCGACTTTCACCCGATGCGGGCCGCCGCTGGCCCTGTCGCCGATACGAGCGTTCAATGGGAGAGGTGAGGCCGATCGAGGAACTGGCCAGAGCGCCTTACTACACGGTCCTCGCCTGGGTCGATCAGGCGTCGGCTGACGAGTTGCTCGAGGTGTTCGAGCGGGCGATGGATCAGAGGATCGGTACGCTCGCGGACTGCGTGGGGCGGCGGCTCGCCGTACTCGGGGATCGCCGGGCCGTCGATCTGGCCATCCGGCTGCTTACCCCGCCCGCGCCCAGGTGGGCGAATCAGGCTGCGCTGCTGCTGGGAAGGCTGGGGGACGCGCGTGCGGTCCCGGCGCTGATCGCCTCACTGACGAATGCCGGCCTGCGTGACGCCGCGATCACGGCTCTCGGTCGATTGCGGACCCAGGAGTCCGAGGACGCGCTGGTGGCGACCGCGGAACGGGTACGGAGCAGCACGATGGTCGAGGCGTTATGCGCGGCGAACACGCCGCCCGCGCTGGAAGCCGTGCTGAGGGCTACGCGCGAGAGTGGCACCCTGCTGGGCGAATCCGCGGCATGGGCAGTGGCCCGGGTCGCCGACGAGCGGTTCGTCCCCTACCTTCTCGAACTCGTGGCAGGTCCGCTGCGATGGGCAGGCCTGACGGGACTTCAGCGGGCCGCGCACGGCCGCGCCGTTCCCGCGCTCGTCTTCGTGCTCAAGCAGCCCGCCGACGGTCACACCCATCGTCTGGCTCGATCGGCGCTGGCGTCCTGCGGTCGCTCCGCGTCGCCCGCACTGTACGTCGAGTCGGGCGGTGACCATCGCCTGCGCCGGTCGATGGCGTGGCTGTGTGGCCGGATTCCCGACGTGCGCGCTGATTCGCTCCTTGAAATCCTGCTCGGTGATGAGGACGCGTACGTCCGGGGTCAGGCGGTCGACTCGCTGGGGCGCATGGCGAATGCCAACGCCGCACCGGCGCTGCTCCGCGCGCTTGAGGATCCGTCACATCGGGTCAGGGCGCATGCGGCGACCGCGCTCGGTCGGCTCGGAGTACGGTCCGCCAGACCGGCGCTGGAACGTCATGCCGCGAGCGACGGCGTCGCCTGCGTACGAGACGCTGCGGCGGCGGCTCTGCGCACCCTCAGCCAATAGCCCGGCATCGTGGGTATTTGCCTTGATCAAGCCAGACCGACGGGCGTTCATCGGCTTTGGCTGTCTCGCTTGTGAACGAGTACGCCGGCTCTGAGTGAAAGTGCGAGTCAGTGCCGAGAACTGCTGCAGACACGGGATTTCGGGTCGCGCCGCCGGCGTGTACGACAGAAGGCCGGCTTCCGTCGTACGCTGAATCTCGCACGTGACGGACAGGAGGCTGAGGTGGCCGAGGCGACGCTGACCGAGACGATGGTGGCCGAGGTGATGGCCGAGCTGGCCGAGCTCGAGGATTCGAAGACACGCGAGGTGAACGAGAAACACGGTGACGATCACGGTGTGAACCTCAGCAAGCTGCGCGCGCTCGCGAAGCGGCTGAAGACGCAGCAGGAACTCGCGTGCCGGCTCTGGGAGACGGATGACACCGCGGCGAGACTGCTGGCGATCCTGATCTGCCGCCCGAAGGCGTTCGAGCGTGACGAGCTGGACGTCATGTTGCGCGAGGCGCGCACACCCAAGGTGCACGACTGGCTCGTGAACTACGTGGTGAAGAAGAACCCGCACTCCGAAGAGCTGCGCCTGACCTGGTTCGCCGACCCGGATCCCGTGGTCGCGAGCGCCGGCTGGGCGCTGACCACCGAACGCGTGGCGAAGAAGCCCGAGAGCCTCGACCTCGCAGGACTGCTCGACGTCATCGAGGCGGAGATGAAAGACGCCCCGGATCGCCTGCAGTGGGCGATGAACCACTGCCTGGCGCAGATCGGGATCGAGCACGTCGAGCACCGCGCCCGCGCACTCGACATCGGTGCGCGCCTGGAGGTGCTCAAGGACTACCCGACTTCCCCGGGCTGCACGTCTCCGTTCGCGCCCATCTGGATCACCGAGATGGTGCGCCGACAGCACGACAAGTAGGAAGGTTCGCGCTCACGCTCGTTCACCATGCATTCTCGGAAATGATCCGAGTTGTTCGCTCAGAGCCGGAATCCTGTTGCGAGGTTGGCGAAGGCCCGGCGTGACCAGACCGATCAGAAATCGAGAAGCGCCATTCACCGGGCCGCACTTAGCGTGACAGCTATGGCTTCCATCGAATTCGTCACCATTGAGGTGGTCGATCCCGCAGCGGCCAACCACTTCTACACCACTGCCTTCGGTTTGGGCTCTCGGGTGCGCCTGCAGGCCTCGGAGGCACCGACGACCGGCTTCCGCGGGTTCACGCTGTCGCTCATCGTGTCCCAGCCGGCCACCGTCAACGGCCTCATCGGCACCGCCCTCGACGCCGGTGCCACGCCGTTGAAGCCGGCCGCGAAGTCGCTGTGGGGCTACGGCGGCGTTGTGCAAGCCCCGGATGGGACGATCTGGACGGTCGCCTCCTCGGCGAAGAAGGACACCGGCCCGGCCACCCGGCAGATCGACGAGTTCGTGCTCCAGCTGGGAGTCGCGGACGTGGCCGCGACCAAGCGGTTCTACGTTGACCGCGGCCTCGCCGTGACGAAGAGCTATGGCCGCAGGTACGTCGAGTTCGGCACTTCGTCGAGTCCCGTCAAGCTGTCGCTCTACAAACGTCGTGCCCTCGCCAAGGTCGCCGGCGTCGCTCCCGACGGCACCGGATCGCACCGGCTCGTCATTGGCAGCGATGCCGGGCCCTTCACCGACCCGGACGGCTTCGTGTGGGAGGTGGCCTAGAAGGCCCCATTGGCGGAGCCCCTGGAAGACGCTTGGCCGCCCTGGCGGGGTTCGGCCCCTGCCTGACCTGCCACGCCGCCGTGTCACGGGGGGCCTGAGAGGCCCCCCGTGGCAAGCCGTGGGCTGCGCGGGCCGGCATGCCGTCAAGCGGCGTCGAGGGCTTCGGTGATCTTGCGGGCCATGTCAGCGATGGTGGGGCTGGGCTGGCCCTGGTGGGTGCGAGCGGCCGTTTCGATGGCGACGATGACGGTGCTGCGGAAGTTGTCGGCCTCTTCCGGCGCCTGCTTCTTGAGCAGGCCCATGGCCGCCGTCAGGGCGGGCAGCACGTGGTCGGCGAGTTCGGCTACGGACTTGCCGTTCAGGTTGCCGATCTTCGTCTTCTCGCCGAGCACGTGCCCGATCAGGCCAGTTGCGGAGGCCAGGGCGATGGAGCCCTCGGTGGCGATTTTGTGGGGCGAGCCGGCAGCACCAGCGGCGGCCAGCAGCGTGACGGCGCCGTAGGCGGCGGTGCGCAGGGTGAGCTTGTCCTGGTCGGTAAGGGTGACGGACATGGTGGTGTGCTCCTTTTACATCTGTTACGAAATGCAGTTGAAGGACGGATGGTGGAGTGCGGTCCTGCTGGTGCCTGGGGTGTCTCGATTGCTCAGGCGGGGCCGCCCGGGGTCTCACCCTCGGGCGGGTGCGGGTTCGGTGTCAGTCGTCGATGGCCTGGTAGAGCGTGGTCCAGAAGTCGTGGATGAGCCGGGCCGAATCCGGGGTGGACATGCCGACCTGGGTGAGCAGGATGCCGGTGAGCTGGTTGTCCGGGTCGGCGTAGGTGGAGGTGCCGCTTCCGCCGTCCCAGCCGAACTGGCCGACGGGGGCGTAGTCGCCGCGGTAGGTGCGCACCGCCATCCCCATCCCCCAGCCGCCGTGCTGGCCCTGGCCGAAGGACACATGGACGTTGTCGGTGGCCATGGCGTGCCGGGCGGCTTGCTGCTCGGGCGTGAGGCGGTTGGTGGTCATCAGCTCGACCGCGGGCCGAGACAGGATCCGTTCGCTCCCGTGCCTGCCGTGATTCAGCAGCATCCGGAAGTAGGCGTGGTAGTCGTCGACGGTGGAGACCAGCCCGCCGCCGCCGCCCTGGAACGCCGGAGGCTGGCTCCAGCGTCCTCCCTTGGCCTCGTCCCACACGTGGAACTGTCCGGTCTGCTGGTCGGGGGCATACAGGGTCGGCAGCCGGTCGATCTTGTCGGCGGGCACGTGGAAGGCGGTGTCCTTCATGCCCAGCGGATCGAGGATGCGTTCGCGCAGGAACGTCTCGAACGACTGGCCGGTGACCCTGGCCACCAGCACGCCGAGAACATCGTGGCTGAGCTGGTACTGCCAGCGCTGTCCGGGCTGGTGCATCAGCGGAAGCGTGCCCAGGCGGCGCATCCACTCGTCCGGCTCGGGCATCGGCTCCGGCAGATCGGGCGTGAGCCCCCGCTCGAAGATCGCGCCCATGATCGGAGTGCCCAGCGCCGTCATGTCCATGCCGAGCCCGAAGGTGGAGGTCAGCAGGTCCCGTACGGTGATCGGCCGCCGCGCCGGCACGGTGTCGTCCAGCGGGCCGTCGATCCGCTTGAGCACCTGACGGTCGGCGAGCTCCGGCAGCCACTGCTCCACCAGGTCATCCAGCCGCAGCCGGCACTCATCCACCAAGACCATCGCCGCCGCCATCGCGACCGGCTTGGACGTGGACGCCATCCGAAAGATCGTGTCCCGGCGCATCGGCGCGCCACCTTCATGACGCATCGTCCCGACCGCCTCGACATGCGTCTCACCGCCCCGGCTGACCAGAGCGACCAGCCCGGGAATCCTCCCGGATTCCACACGCCGTACCAGCACCTCACGCAGCCTGCGCAGCCCCGCCGCGGAGAAACCGCCGTTGCCGTGTTCCATCATGAATCTCCTTACGCACAGTGTTGGGTCTGCGAGACCCGCCCCGGGCGTGGCGCCCATGGCCTTGGCGAGGTGGATCTCGGTCACAGGACTCCCTCTGCGGCGCCACCGGCATCCACAAACGTTCGGGAATCGCTGAACAACTGCGACAGTACATTGCGTTCATAAATGCGTCAACAGCTATGGGCGGCGCATCCTGCCTGTTAGAGTTGGATTACTGAGCCGCTATTGCAATGATTCTGATGCTGAATGCAACGAGGGATCATGACTCGTTTTGCAATGGGCAACGCGTGAATGCATGCAGTGCAGCTGAGGGTGCCGGGGCGCAGAGCTCCGCGCATGTCGACAGATAGGAGCCAAGCACCGATGCCCGGAGGCAGACTCACCAATGAGGACCGCCAGCACATCGCCGCGTGGCTGTCCGAGGGGCTGGGATACGCAGAGATCGGCCGGCGTCTGGGGCGTCCCGCCTCGACCATCATGCGCGAGGTCACCCGCAATGGCGGACCCGACGATTACGGGGCGGACCGGGCGCACGAGGCCACACGGCATCGTGCGCGCCGGCACAAGCAAACTCAGCCTCCCGCGCCCCCGATCCCCGACAGCGGCCGTGGGCGTGACCCCCAAGCGGTGCAGGACTTCAAGGAGTCCTTCACCGCTCTCCTCGTACAGCAGGGCCTGCCCCGGATGGAGGCCAGGGTGCTGGCCTGCCTGTACATCACCGATTCCGGCGCTCTCACCGCCGCTGACCTGGTCCAGCGGCTTCACGTCAGCCCCGCGTCGGTCTCGCACGCCGTCGCCTTCCTCGAACAGCAGGGAATGCTCAGACGGGAACGGGTTCCCGGCGCGCGGCGCGAACGCTATGTCATCGACTACGAGATCTGGCTCCCGTCTCTCCGCGCATCTCTGCAGATGAACGATGCCCTGGTGGCCGCATCGCAGCGCGGAGCCGAGATTCTCGGGACCACCACCCCGGCGGGTGCCCGCTTCGAGTCCTCCGCCGAACTCCTTCTCCTCGTGAGCGAGGCCTTCCGGCAGGTCATGGAGCACTGGCGGCAGAGCCTGGCCGCCCGGAACGCCGGGCGACAGTGATGATCTCTCCGCTGGTCGTCGGGCGTTGCCCTGTTCCTCGCCGTCCTCACCAGCGGCGTTGCGGCGAGCATCTCGACAGTTCTTCCGCCCGCGGCACCCTGCGAAATCGCGGATCAACGCCGCGCCGCAGCTGATCGGCTCGCTCAACGGCATCCGTGCCAGCGCCGACCGAGCCTCCCTGGGCCTGCGCAAGAGCGCCCGCGCCGATCGGCGGACGCCTCGGCTTACTCTTTTCCGTGGGTGGGGACGATATCGAGCCTGCGCATGCGACGGGCGCCCCACTCCCCCAGGGCGCCGAGCGCCGCGTAGAGCGCGACGCCTTCGTCGGTCAGCTCGTATTCGACCCGGGGCGGTGTCTCGTCGAACGCGGTCCGCCGGACGATCCCGTCCGCCTCGAGCTCGCGTAGCTGCTGGGCGAGCACCTTCTCGCTGACGCCGGGGAGGCTGCGGCGCAACTCGCCGAATCGGTGGAGCCGCTCGTCCAGCGCCCAGAGGATCAGCGCCTTCCACTTGCCCCCGACGACGTCCATCGTGGCGTCGAGGGCACAGATGTAGGGCGGGTTGCGCATTGCCTCATGATAGCCGGGACGCCCCGACCCACTCGTGGATGCCCTGGTGAGGGCTCAGCCGGCGGCGACGGCGCGGCGCATCCGCCACAGCGAGGCACGCAGGTGTCCGGCCAGGTCCGCGGGCACACCCGCCTCTCCGGAGGCGGAGAGGATGCTCTGCAGGCCGGTCGCCTGCATCGCGGGGTTGTACTCGTCCGGGACGGATTCGCTCACGTCGGCGCCGTCGACCGTGATCGGGAGCATCTGCTCCATCCACGGCCGGAGCACCTCGCGCTTGAACGTCTCCACGTCGCCGCCTTCCGCGTGGACCAATGCCACGGCGTGGTCTGCCCCGGCGCCCATGCCGTACATGCCGCTCAGCGCGGCCATGTCATACAGCGCCGCGAACCCGGGGTCCTCGCCCACCCAATGAGGACGGCCGATGGGGCCGAGCACAGGGGCGACACGGTCGAACAGGTCACGCGCACCGCTGTAGAGGATGAAGGCTCCCTCCGTCCCCACCGTCGGGGGCACTGCCATGATCCCGCCGGCCAGGAATCGCACCCCGTGCCCCTCGAGCCATCCGGCGAGCTCGCGCGCCTGCCGTACAGAGCCGCTGGTGAGGTTGACGAGCGTCCCGCCGGCCAGCTTGCGCATGGCCGGTGCGAGCGTCTCGCGGACGCTGACGTCGTCCAGCAGGCATGCGACCGTCAGGCCGCCCGTCCCGATCGCCTCTTCCACGCTCGACGCCTCCCGCGCACCGCGCGCGACGAGTTCGCCCGCTTTCCCGGGGGTGCGGTTCCAGACCGTCACCTCGCGACCGGCTTCGAGGAGCGCGCTCGCGAGCGCGCGCCCCATGGCTCCCAGGCCGAGGATGCTGATTCGTTCGTTCCGTATGTTCATACGGAACACTTTTCACTCGGGACGGTACGTGCCACAAGAACGCACTTCGAAGTGCGTGGTTACCTGGAGGTGAGTCACCTGGCCCGCAGGATCCGGCCCCCCGTTCCATCCGCCGACCAGCGGCGATGCCGTTCATGGACGGTCTTCCGTGCGGACAGGACTAGCCGTCCCGCACCCACGGCCGCAGCTTCTCCGGATTGCGGACCGCCCAGACCCATCGCCCAGTACATGATCGCCATCGCTGACCTGGCTCCGGGGCTCGAACTCCTGGAGCGGTCGGTCAACGGTGTGCCGGGCCTGGTGGCCCAGCATGCCGGCGCCGTCATGACCGTAGCCTCGTTCGATGTCGCCGACGGCCGCGTCACCCGGCGCGGCGGTGCTGGCGTGGAAGCCGGGCGGCGGCTCGCCCCGGCCCGTCTGGCACGCGTCCGGCTTCCTTGCCCTCGCCTCGGTCCAGGTCCTGCTCGGCATCGCGCACATACCGTCGGTCCATCTCCCCCTGGGCGTCCTGATGTTCGGACTGAGCGTGCTGGCGCTGGCGCGGCGCTGAAGTCCGATACGGGGGCATACCGGCGAGCCCGGCCGACGGGCAGGCGACCCCCGGTTGGCGCGAACGTGACACGTCGCGCCGGATCCGGGTCAGCGAATGCGACGACCTGTCTCGGCGCAGGAGTATCCACCCAGCGCCTCCACGTCGGCGCGGAAATCCGGTCGGTCCAGGAGTGCCCAGAGTGGAGCCAGCGACTCCTCGGACAGCGCGCCCGTACGCAGCACCAGGTCGTACGGCTCCTGGGCCACCGGGACGAAGTCGAGCCCGAAGGCCCGA
Organism: Nonomuraea sp. LPB2021202275-12-8; assembly: GCF_037044575.1. Taxonomy (NCBI): domain Bacteria; kingdom Bacillati; phylum Actinomycetota; class Actinomycetes; order Streptosporangiales; family Streptosporangiaceae; genus Nonomuraea; species Nonomuraea sp. LPB2021202275-12-8. The sequence continues at coordinate 206,811 of NZ_JBAHWD010000010.1, forward strand.
GCGGCGGCGAGAATCCCCAGGCCGGCGTCCGCGCGCCCCGCGGCCACGGCCGCGGCCACCGCCAGGTGGGTGTGCTCCTCGCGGGAGTAGCCGGCCACCTCGCTCGGGTCGATGCCAAGGCCGGCCAGTTCGTGATCCAGCAGCGCCCGCGTGCCGGCGCCGCGCTGCCGGTTCACGTAACGCAGGTCAGGCCTGGTCAGGTCCTTGATCCCGGCCAGGCGGAGCGGGTTGCCGGGAGCGACGAGCAGCCCCTGGTCGCGGTGGACCAGCCGGACCACGGCGATGTCGGCGTCCGAGCCCAGCAGCCTGTCGACGTACGGCAGCGTGTACTCGCCGGTGGCCGGGTCCAGCAGATGCGACCCGGCCAGGTGGCACAGGCCGTCGCGCAGCGCCACGAGGCCGCCCAGCGAGCCGACGTTCGACGACGCCAGAGTGATCAGCGGGTCCGCCGCGCGCAGGGCGGAGGCCGCGAGGTCGAGCACCAGGTCGTGCGAGCCGATCGCGACGATGGTCCGGCCGATCTCGGACAGGCCGCGCAGCAGTTCGACCCGGACCTGGTCCCCGGCGTGGTGGCCCTCCACTCCGGAGGGCACGACGAGCAGGCCGTCGGCGCGAACGAGTGAGGTGAGCACGCCGGCGCCCCGTGGCAGCGGGGTGGCGACGAGCCGGTCCTGGACCCGCCCGAGGCGCACCCGCACCCAGTCGTCCATGCCGATGGCGGACGGCAGCTTCCTGGCCAGGTGCGCCGTGGCCGATGGGCGTTCCCGGGGCGCGGCGCCTTCCAGCTCGGCGAGCATCGGAGCCGCGAAGATGTCGAAGGTCAGCGCCGCCGAGACCGGGTAGCCGGGAACGCCGATCACGGGCGTCGCCGCGACCGCGCCGAGGACGACGGGATGGCCGGGGCGCACGGCGACCCCGTGGACCGCGACGACGCCGGCCTCGGCGACCACGCGGGCGGTGTAGTCGTCCCGCCCCGCGCTGGAGCCCGCGATGAGCAGGACGAGATCGGCATCGCGGGTGGCCTCGCGGAGCACCGCGGCGATGGCCTCGGGATCGTCGGGGACGATCTCGGTGACGCGGGCCGCACAGCCGGCCTCCCGGGCCTGCGCGGCCAGCATCATCGAGTTCGTGTCGAGGATGTCGCCGGGGGCGAGCTCCGCGCCGATCGGGCGGATCTCGTCGCCGGTCGGCACGATCACCACGCGCGGCGCGCGGCGGACGCCGAGTTCGGCCGCTCCCGCCGCGGCGCAGGCGGCGACGTCGACGGGGCGCAGCCGGTGGCCTTCCGGGAGCAGCAGCTCGCCGGCGGTGATGTCCTCCCCGATGGAGCGGACGTGCTGGTAGGGCGGGACGGCCGCGCGGAGCTCGGCCTCCCCGTCCGCGGTGCGGTGCACGTGCTCACGCATGACCACGGCGTCGTATCCGTCGGGCAGCGGATCGCCGGTGTCGACGACGTCGAAGTCGCCGGCGGCGAGGAGCACCGGGCTGGTCTCGGCCGCGCCGACGGTGTCGGCGGCGCGTACGGCGATGCCGTCCATGGCCGCGGAGTCGAAGGCGGGTGAGGACCGCAGCGCCCACACCGGCTCGGCCGTCACCCGTCCCACGGCGGCACCGACCGGTGCCCGGACCATGTCGACCCGGGCGGGGCACCCCGCGGCGGCGCGCGCCTCGCGCCAGACGGCAAGGGCCTGCGCTGCGGGGACGTCGGAGACGAAGGGACTTTCTGCGCTCATCGGTACAGGATGACCTCTACCTCGGTGCCCGCGTCCAGCCCGGTGGCCGGTTCGGGCACGATCATGTATCCGTCGGCGCGGGTCAGCACCGACAGCAGCGCCGACGGGCCGAAGAGCGGCTCCGCCACGCCGTCCCGGACCCCGACCTGGACCACGTCGAGCCGGCCCGCCGCCGACGCCAGGTCGCGCGACAACCGCGCACGCGTGCTCGGCTGCGGTGGTGGGGCCTCGCATCCGGCGATGCGCCACAGCAACGGTACCCCGACCTGCCCGAACACGACCAACGCTGACAGCGGGTTGCCCGGCAGTCCGATGAGCGGGATCCCGGAGCACTCGGCCAGCAGCGTGGGCTTGCCCGGCTTGATGGCGATCCCGTGGCACCAGACCTCGCCGATGGCGGCCACCGCGCCCGCCGTCTCGTCCCTCGCGCCAACCGACGAGCCCGCCGACACGACCACCAGGTCGGACTCGGCCACGACCGCGGTCAGCCGGTCTTTGAGCGCGCCTGGCTCGTCCGGGACGATACCGGCGATCACCGGCTCGCCACCCGCGTCGACGACCAGCCCCGCCAGCGCGGAGGCGGTGGCGTCGCGTACCTGCCCGGATGCGAGCTCTACGGTGCCGGGTGGCACCACTTCGTCGCCGGTGGAGATGATCGCCACCCGGGGGCGGCGGTGCACGGCGACCGTGGTCACCCCCGCGGCGGCGAGGAAGCCGAGGTCCGGGGCGCGCAACGGCCGACCGCCGGGCGCCAGGACGCCGCCCGCGGCCACGTCCTCGTCGGCGCGGACGATGCCGCCGCCTGGTGCGACGGGCCGGGTCACCTCGATCGTGCCCGGCATCGTCTCCGCGGTGTACTCCACCATGACCACCGCGTCGGCGCCGGACGGAAGCACTCCCCCGGTCGGCATCGCGACGCATCCGCCGGCACGGACCGCCACGGTGGGTTCGGCGCCCATCCGCACCGCGCCGACCAGGTCGAGGTAGGACGGAAGCCCATCGGAGGCGCCGTAGGTGTCCATCGCCCGGACCGCGAAGCCGTCCACGGTGGAACGGGCGAAGCCGGGCAGGGCGGCGGGTGCCGTGATGTCCGCGACGGGCACCCGGCGCAGCGCCGCGGACAATGGGACGCGTTCCTCGGGCGTGCGATGCGAGGGCCGGAAGCCGGACCGGACCTCAGCGAGGGTACGGGCGGTGAAGAACTCCTTGCCGCTCAACGGTCCGGCTGCTCCTTCGAGCCTTCGGGCCGGGGCTGCGGGCGAGCCGCCGCGGCGCCCTTGTTCAGCCCGAGCACGGACACCACCGGTCCCAGTGCCACCTGCCCGAGCCCGCAGATCGACGTCTTGCGCATGGTCTCCTCCAACTGCAGGATCCGGCCGCTCTGCGCATCATCGAGGGTGGCGGACCCCGAATCCAGCGCGCCGCGCAGCAACTCGTGGGCCTTGGTGGAGCCGACCCGGCAGGGCACGCACTTGCCGCACGACTCGTTGCGGAAGAAACGCAGCACGTTCGTCGAGGCGGCCAGCAGATCGGTCCCCTCGGCGAGCACCACCAGGGCGCCGGAGCCGAGCATGGTCCCGGCCTCGGCGAGCGTCCCGAAGTCCAGCACCAGGTCCAGCTTGTCGGGGCCGATGAAGTTGGAGGACGCGCCACCCGGCTGAACGGCGCCGACCTGGGCGCCGCCGAGCACGCCGCCGGCGATGTCGATCAGACCGCGCACCGTGGTGCCCATCGGCACGCAGTACACGCCGGGGTTCTCGACGTGCCCGGACACGGCGAAGAACTTCCAGCCGATGGAGTCGCCCTCGCCCTGCTCGGCCCACCATTCGGCACCGCGTTGCAGGATCACCGGCACGTCGGCGAAGGTCTCCACCGAGTTGATCAGCGTGGGGCGGCCGTGCAGGCCGTAGTTGCCCGGGAAGGGCGGCTTGTTGCGCGGCTCGCCGCGGTGGCCCTCCATGCACTCCAGCAGCGCGGTCTCCTCGCCGAGGATGTAGCCGCCGGGCGAGACGAAGATGTCGAGCTGGAGGCGGCGGCCGCTGCCGCCGGCGTTCTCGCCGATCAGACCGGCCTCGCGCAGTGCCGCGATCTCCGCGTGCAGCACGCGCTCCTCGGGACCGTACTCGTGTCTGATGAAGATCCAGCCCTGCTCGGCTCCGACCACGGCCATGCCGAGCAGGAGACCCTCGATCACCAGGTGCGGCTGATCGGTCAGGATCTGACGGTCCTTGAACGTGCCCGGCTCGGACTCGTCGGCGTTGCAGATCGCATATTTGACGCTGCCCGGCTCGGCGGAGGCGACCAGGCCCCACTTCCTGCCCGTCGGGAACCCGGCGCCGCCCATGCCACGCAGCCCGGAGGCTTCCAGCGTGGCCACCACGCTCTCCGCGCTCAGCTCGCCGGCCAGCAGCGCGCGCAGGCTCGCGTACCGGGTGGAGACGTCCGAACCGGCCGGGTACGGATCGTTCGGCCATGGCTCGGCGCGTCGCGTCACGGTGGCCTCGCCGAGCTCCTCCTCCCGCGCGGCGACCACGAGCGCGTCGACGTCGGCGACCGGCGCGGGGTACTCGTTGACGGCCAGCGCCGGGGCGTTGTCGCAGCGGCCCAGGCAGGACACCTCGACGAGCTCGATCTCGGCGTCGTCGCCGTAGCGGTCGCGCACCTCGGCGATCCGGTCGTCCGCGGAGCGCAGCCAGCACGACAGGTCGTGGCACACGTTGATGGCCACCTTGGCGGGCGGGGTCGTGCGGAAGTGCGGGTAGAACGAGATGAGGCCCTCGATCTCGTAGAGCGGCCGCCGCATGGTGCGGCCCAGCTCCTCGAGTTCCTCTCGCGGCAACCAGCCCAGCCGCGCCTGGATGGCGTTGAGCGCCGGGATCAGCGACGGCCCGGGGAACTTCCCGGCTCGCGCCTCCACACCGGGCACCCGGGGACGTCCCAGCTCGAAACTCAGGGTCATTTAGACACTTCCCATGTTGCTGAGGGGCTCCGCGTCTTCCACGCTCAACGCCTCGACCTGAATCGCGCAGAACTTGAACTCGGGGATCTTGCCGAAGGGGTCGATCTCGTCGATCGTCAGCAGGTTCGCCGCCGCCTCCCGGAAATGGAACGGGATGAAGCAGTTTCCCAGCTGCTCGCGGTGGGAGACGCGCACCTGCAGCTCGATGTACCCGCGCCGGGACCGCACCCGGGCCTTCTGGCCATGCGACAGCCCGCGGTCGGCGGCGTCCTTGGGATGCATGTACACCTCGGCGATCGGCGCGATGGTGTCCAGCGCGTACGACCGCCGTGTCATCGACCCGGTGTGCCAGTGTTCGAGCAGCCGGCCGGTGTTGAGCACCAGCGGGTACTCCGCGTCCGGCAGTTCCTTCGCCGGCAGCCACTGCGCGGGGACGAGGTGGGCGAGTCCGTCGTCGGTGTTGAACCGCTCGTCGAACAGGACCACGGTCCCGTCGGAGTGCTCGGGGTCGTCGTTGGGGTAGAGCTTCCCGGTCAGTCCGAGGTTGTCGTGACGCAGGTTCGCGTACGAGGGCATGAGGGCGACCATCTCGTCGAACACCTCGCTGGGCGAGGAGTACGACCAGTCCAGCCCGATCCGCTGGGCGAGGTCCTGGATGATCTCCCAGTCCACCCGGGCCTGGCCCGGCGGGTCCATCACCTTGCGGCCGAGCTGCACGCGACGGTCGGTGTTGGTGTAGCTCCCGTCCTTCTCCAGGTACGACGAGGCCGGCAGGATGACGTCGGCGAACTCCGCGGTCTCGGTCAGGAAGATGTCCTGCACCACCAGGAAGTCCAGCTGCGACAGCGCCTTGCGCACCTTGTTGATGTTGGGGTCGGACAGGAACGGGTTCTCGCCCAGCATGTACATGCCGCGCACGCCGCCGGGCTTGAGCACCGAACCGATGATCTCGGTGACGGTGAGACCGCGGTTGGGGTCGAGCTCCGTGCCCCAGGCCTCCTCGAACCGCCGGCGGGTGGCGTCCATGTCGACACCCTGGTAGTCGGGATAGAACATGGGGATCAGCCCGGCGTCGGAGGCGCCCTGGACGTTGTTCTGTCCGCGCAGCGGGTGCAGGCCGGTCCCCGGTCTGCCCACATTGCCGGTGATCGAGCAGAGTGCGATCAGGCAGCGGGCGTTGTCGGTGCCGGTGGTGTGCTGGGAGATGCCCATGCCCCAGTAGATGACGCCGGCCCTGGCCTCGCCCCAGACACGCGCGACCTCCCGGATCAGGTCCGCGTCAACGCCGGTGATCTGCGCGGCGCGCTCCGGCGGGTACTCGTTGACGGTGCGGACCAGTTCCTCGAAGTTGGAGACCCGGGCCTTGATGAACTCCAGGTCGATCAGGTTGAGCCGGATCACCTCATGCATGATCGCGTTGTAGAACGCCACGTCGGTGCCCGGCTTGACCTGGCAGTAGTAGTCGGCGTGCTCGGAGACGGTGCTGGCGCGAGGGTCGACATAGACGATCTTCGTGCCGCGCCGGCGGGCCTGCTTGAAGAACGAGCTGGCGACGGGGTGGTTCGCCGTCGGATTCGACCCGGTGATGATCACGACATCGGCGTTGGCGACGTCGCCGTACGTGGTCGACACCGCGCCGGAGCCGACGCCCTCGAACAGCGCGGCCACCGACGAGGCGTGGCAGAGCCGGGTGCAGTGGTCGACGTTGTTGGTGCCGAAGCCGACGCGGATCAGCTTCTGGAAGAGGTAGGCCTCCTCGTTGGAGCACTTCGCGGAGCCGAACCCCGCGATGGCGCCGGCGCCCTGCTCCGCGTGGATCTCCTTCAGCCGCCGGGCGACGAGGTCGAGCGCCTCCTCCCAGGTTGCCTCGCGGAAGTGTGGCAGCACCTCGTCGTAGTCGACCAGGCCGCCGGGCTTGCGCCGGCCGTCCTTGCCGTTCTTGCTCAGCTTGGCACTGCGGCCGCCACCGCTGCGGTTGCCGCCGGCGCCGCGCACGTCCGCCGACAGCGGGCCCTTGGGATAGGACGACTCGATCCGGATCAGGGGCACGGTCAGGCGCTGCGGCGACGCCGCGTAGTCCCAGCCGTACCGGCCCTTGACGCACAGCCGGCTCTTCGAGCCCGGCTGGTCGCGGCCTTCCGCGTACGCGATCGCGCCGCGCGACCGGTCGACGTAGTAGGTGAGAGCACAGCCGACGCCGCAGTACGGGCACACGCTGTCGACCGCGTCCAGCTCCTCGCGGGGCCGGATGGGGATGTCGTTGATCGCCTTGTTGGTCAGGGCGCCGGTGGGACAGGCCTGCACGCACTCACCGCAGGTCACGCAGGAGCTGGCGCCCATCGGATCGTTGAGGTCGAAGGCGATTCTGGTCGAGTAGCCCTTACCCGAGCGGCCGATGACGTCGTTGCCCTGGATGTCGTCGCACGCGCGGACGCAGCGGTCGCAGAGGATGCACGCGTCATGGTCGACCGCGATCACCGGATTGGAGATGTCCAGGCCCCGGCCCGAGCCGCACGGCAGGTCGGTCGTCTCCTTGGCCACGTCGAACCGATCGGCGAGGTCGAGGAGCAGGTTGTCGCCGGTGGTCGTCTGTTTCGGATCCTCCGCGCGCGGCGGCTGGTCGGAGACCAGCAGCTCGGTCAGGGTGGCCCGGTTACGCTCCAGCTCCGGGGTGCTGGTCTTGACCTGCATGCCCTCCTCGCAGGGGCGCACGCACGCGGCGGCGAAGGCCCGCCCGCCCGTGTCCACCACACACATGCGGCAGACCCCGACGGGGTCATAGCGCTCGTCGTGGCACAACACCGGAATGTCTATATCTACCAGTTTCGCGGCATCGTAAATGCTGGTGCCATCCGGCACGGTCACAGCGCGGCCATCGATCTCGACAGTCACAGTCCGTACGGCCGTCGCCGGCTCGTCGAGCATCGTCATCTCAACCTCGTCAGTCGAGCAGTGAAGTAGCATACAGAATACGGCATACAATATGTCACCGCAATTTTGTCCTGTTTTCGGGTGGGCCCTTGCCCGCCGGTCCGCTCCGCCACACCTGATCCACCTGCCGCATGGCTACGCGTCGAGCAGCAGACCCGCGAGGTCGGCCGCCGTGACGCGCCCCTCCTCGTCCAGGCCACGCACGACGTAGTAGCCGGCGATCATCGACTGCAGGCGGCCCGCGTCCAGCGTCGCACGACGGCCGGAGCCGAGTTCGAGCGGCGTTTCCAGCATCCGGGCCGGCAGCGTGTCGTCGGCCGCGGTGGCCCCCTCGCGCATGTTGAACGCGCGCTTGGCCCGGACGATCCGCCGGGCGGTGTCCCGCAGCTCGGCGGCGTCCAGCTGCCATCCGGTGACCAGCGCCAGCAGCCCGGCCCACTCGGTGAAGGGGTCGTCGAAGACGCCGCGCAGGAACTTGCAGAGGATCATCGAGTCCATGACCGCGGCGCGGTCCTCGGTGTCGACCGCGGCGGCGACATGGGCCGCGCCGCCGGCCAGCCGGTCGAGCTCACCCGACAGATCGGCCTCGTAGGCGCCGGACCGGTTGTGATCGGCTCCCCTGGCGTTCACCGCGAGGCCGAGCGCCATCGCCTGCAGGCTGCGCGGCTCGTAACCGGGTAGCTCCAGCCCCTTGACCTGCGGCGCGAAGTCGATCGAGGCGTGCCCGACCACGCCGGCTGCCCGGCGCGAGCCCTGCGAGAGCAGCTCCCCCAGGCCCGGCGACCGCTCCCCGATCGCGTCCAGCGCCCGCAACAGCGCCGCGCCGTCGCCGAACCGCAGCCACGGCTCGTCGAGCAGACCACGTTCGACGCACTCCATCGCCCACGCGATCGTGCCACCCGCCGAGATGGTGTCGATGCCCAGCTCGTCGCAGCGCGCGCTGGCGGCGAACACCTCATCAGGGTCGGACACGCCGCACAGCGGGCCGAGCGCGAAGACGTTCTCGTACTCCATCCGCTGGCTGCCACCGCCCTTGCGCGAGTAGATGTGCTCGCAGCCGATGGAGCACGACGCGCAGCTGTTGCGCGCCACCCCACGCAGCTCGTGCAGCTCCTCGGCGGCCAGCCGGGGCGCGCCTTCGAAGGTCGCCGCGGTGAAGTTGCGGGTGGGCAAGGTGCTGACGGCGTTGAAAGCCAGCAGGTTGGCCAGGGTGCCCAGCTCCCGGTATTTCGCGGTGGCCGGGCCGAAACTGCGCCGGCGCAGGTCTCGGGCGGCGGCGAGGACCCCGGGCTGGTCCGCGACCGACACCTTGGTCGCCGCTCTGACCAGCACGGCCTTGATGTTCTTCGCGCCCATCGTCGCGCCCAGGCCGCCCCGGCCGGCGTGGCGGCCGTCATGGCTGATGGTCGCGTATCTCACCTGGCGCTCACCCGCCGGGCCGATGGCCGCGGTGCGCCAGGTGCGGCCGAACCTGGCCTTGGCCGCGGACTCCGCCTCGGCCGCGGTCAGCCCGGCGAGCTCCGGAGCCGGTTCGAGACGCACGCCGTCGCCGTCGATCAGCAGCACCGAGAGCTCGTCGGCACGGCCGCGGATCACGATCGCGTCATGCCCGGTCAGCTTGCCGGCGATGGCGAACTGGCTGGACGCGAGGGCGTCGGTCAGCAGTCCGGTCAACGGCGACTTGGCCACCACCGCGAATTTCGCGCTGGTCGTCAACGGGGTGCCGACCAGCGAGGAGAAGACGAAGGCCAGCGGCGCCTCGGGAGCCAGGGGATCGACCCCGGCGGGCGCCAGCCGGTGCAGCAACCACGTGCCGAGGCCCACTCCGCCCAGATAGGACCGCAACACCCGCTCGTTCAGCTCGTAGGGGGCGCTGCTCGCCTGCCTGCCTGCGACATCTACGAGTAGCGCTCGTCCGAAGAATCCACCAGGCACCATGTCCCGACCCTACGACCTCAGCCGCCGGCGTCCGCGGACAGGAAGGCGACGGTGTCCCCGGCCACCAGAGGCAAGGACTCATCCCGGGTGACCTGATCTCCGTTGAGCGCGGCCACCACGTGACGGTTCAGGGCCAGCCCGACCGAGGCGGCCGCGGCCCCGAGCGTGGCGGCCCGGACACCGCGCGGCCGATGGCCGCCGTTCCTCGCCAGCGCGCCGAAACACTCCACCATCACCTCCGGCGGCAACCGGTCCCGGGCCGCCGCGTAGTCGTCCGGGGAGTTGACGTTCACCACGGACTCCAGCATCGGGTCGTGCCGTGCGAGCTCGGCGTCGGCCAGTAGCTCCTCGTCGCTCAGCCGGGCCACCTCACAGTGCTTGAAGATCATGCCCGGGCGGAGGTCGCCCGCGGCCAGGAGGTCTGTGACCAGTCCGGCCAGGGCGGTCCGGTAGCCGGCGGCCAGCGGTTGCCGGAAGCCCCGGGCCACCGGCAACGCGACGTCCGTTCCGGGGGGCAGCGCACGCAGGACACGGCGGACGAAGGCCGGGTGGAGGAACGGCATGTCGGTGGAGCACACGAATGCCGTCTCGGCCCGGTCGGCCACCGCCGCGAGCCCCACGGCCAGCCCCTGCATGGGGCCCAGCCCTTCCACGGGATCCTCGACCACCGAGACCCCCGAGGGCAGTGGCGGGAGCTCCTGCCCGGGTGCGGCCACCACGACGACCGGACCGTCGACCGTCCTGGCCAGGACCGCGGCGGCCCGATACAGCAATGTCGAACCGTGCCACTCCAGCCAGGCCTTCGGCTGCCCCATCCGCGTGGAGCGCCCGCCCGCAAGGACAACGCCCGCAGCAGTCTGCATGCCCCGCATGCTAGGCCACGCCATGGATCGCGCTCACGACGGGGCCGACGACCTGCCGCAGGTCCCGGCACTCGCGGGCGGCTCGACTCAGTCAGCGGTGATCAACGAGCGCGCGTGCCGAATCCTGACGCGGACGTCACTGCCGACCGGGGGAAGCTCGGTGGCGAGCACGTCGCCGGGGTGCAGGCAGGTCAGCGGGCCGGTGGAGGTGTCGACGTCGACACGGGTGGCGATGCCGAGTGCGACGGTCCGGCGCAGCGTTCCGATCACCGACCGTACGTCGTCGGTTCGGTCAGCGGGGCCGTCGGAGGCGTCGAGGACGAGTTGGGTGTGCTCGGGCCGCGCCACGAGGGTGTGCATGCGGCCGGTGAGAGATGGCGGGAGGAGGTTGGTGTAACCGAGCAGCCGGGCCGTGTCGGCGTCACTGGGATGGTCCAGCATCTCGGCGGTCGGGCCGTGCTGGCGGATCCGCCCGTCGATCAGCAGCGCGGTGTCCTCGGCCAGGGCGAGGGCCTCCTGCCGGTCGTGGGTGACCAGGATCGTGGCGGTGGGCTGTCCAGTCAGCGCGGCGCGCAGGTCGGCGAGCAGGTCGGCGCGGGTGGTGCTGTCCAACCCGCTGAACGGCTCGTCGAGCAGCAGTACCCGGGGTCGGACCGCGAGCGCGCGGGTGATGCTGACCCGCTGAGCCTCGCCTATGGACAGGCTGCGGGCATCCCTGCCGGCTAGCGGCTCGAGGCCGAGCGCCTCGATCCACGGCCATGCGCCGATACGGGCCTCGCGGCGGCTCATACCGCGAAAGCGCAGTCCGCTGATCACGTTGTCGGCCACCGTGCCGCGGCGCAGGATCGGCCGTTGCAGCACGGCCACGATCGCGTTGCGCATCAGTGACCGCGTCGCGGGACGCCCGTCGAGCAGGATCTGTCCGCTGACACGGTGGCTGCTGAGCAGGCCCAGCGCGCGCAGCAGGGTGGACTTGCCGGCGCCGTTGGGGCCCAGCACGGCCAGCGTGCGTCCCGACGCGACGTGCAACTCCGGCACGCTGAGCAGTTCCCTGCCGCCCGCGTGCACGCGCAGGTCCCGGCACCCGATCCCGGCGCTCAGGCCGCTCACCGCATCACGGTCCGTCGCTGTTGAATCAGGGTCAGCGACAGGTTCACGCCGAACGCGATCAGCAGCAAGATCATGCCGAACGCGATCGAGAGCGAGAACTGGCCCTGGCTGGTGGCCAGTACCGCAGCGGTGGTCAGCACCCGGGTCTGTCCAGCGAGGTTGCCCCCGACCATCTGCGCGGCCCCGACTTCACTGACCACTGCGCCGAACGCGGCCATCGCCCCGGCCAACAGCGGCAACCTGGCCTCGCCCAGCAGGGCCGCGAACGCGCGGATCGGCGTCGCTCCCAGAGCCTGCATCTGAACCCGGAAGTCGGGATCGACCTGTTGCAGCGCGGCCGCGACCAGTGCGACCACGATCGGGGTGGCGATCGCGGCCTGGGCGATGATCATCGCGGTCGGGGTGTAGAGCAGGCCGAGCCCGCCCAGCGGCCCGCTGCGCCACAGCAGCACGGTGACGAACAGGCCGACCACCACCGGCGGCAGGCCCATCCCTGTATTGGCTGCTGCCAGGACGATCCGCCGGCCCGGGAAGCGTGCCAGCGCCACGATCGCGCCCAGCGGCAATCCCATCAGCAGGGCGATCGTGGTCGCGGTCAACGAGACACGCAGGGTCAGGGCGATGATCGACCAGCTGTCATGATCCCCGGAGAGCAGCAACCCGATCGCGCCTACCAGCCCGTCGAACAGCACGTCCATCGAGTGACCTCCCGGCCGTGCTCACTGGCCCAGTTTCGCTTCGTCCGCGCCGGCGTCCGGGGTGAACAGCGGTTGGCCGAACTTCGCTCGCCCGAACTCGCCGATGAGCCGCTGCGCGGGCGGGGCGACGATCCAGTCGGCGAACGCCTTCGCGCCGTCGGGCTGTACCCTGTTCCCCGCCTTCTTGGTCATCTCGATGACGTGGTAGACGTTCAGCAGGCCCGCATCGCCCTCACTGAGCACCTCCAGCGCCAACGTGCCGCGCTGGGTGAGATAGGTGGCCCGGTCCGACAAGGTGTAGCCGGCCTTCTCGCTGGCGACCCGCAGTGTCGCGCCCATGCCCTGCCCGGTGGACTGGTACCACGAGCCGCCTGGGGTCGCCCCGGCCTTGGACCAGAGGTCCTTCTCCTTGGCATGCGTACCCGACTCATCTCCCCGGGAGATGAACACCGCCTGCGCACCTGCGATCTTCTTCATCGCCTCCGCGCTGCTCGTGCCCCGTATTTTGGCCGCGTCGGCCTGTGGCCCGACCAGCACGAAGTCGTTGTGCATCACCAGCTGTCGGGAGCCGGCGGCGCCCTCGGCCACGAACTTCTCCTCCGCCGCGGGGGAATGCACCAGGAGTACGTCGGCCTCGCCGCGACGGCCCAGCTCGATGGCCTGTCCACTACCGACCGCCAGGGTCTTGACCTGCCAGCCGCTGTCGCGGGTGAACACCGGCGACAGCTCATCGAGCAGCCCGCTGTCCTGGGTGCTGGTGGTGGTGGCCAAGATCAGCGACTTCTCCGCCGAGGGGTTGGACGCCGGTCCGCTGGAGGAGGGAGCGGCCCCACACCCGGCCAGTAAGACCATCGTTATCAACGCGAAAACGACCAGAAGCCTTCTACGCATGGCTGTGACCCTATCTGTGCTACTTCAGAGCAGCGCAAGGGTAAGTTGTGCAAGCGTGACCCGATACCGGGAAATTTGCACCGACCTCGCCCACCAGATAGGCGCGGGGACCCTCCACCCCGGCGACGAACTGCCGGGGGTACGCGAGCTCGCCCAGCAGTGGCACACCACCGCCTCCACCGTCAGCCGGGCGCAACGCCGGCTGGCCGACGCCGGAGTGCTCGAGCTGGCCGACCGTCGCCGTGCGCGCGTAGCCCCCGGCGCTGCGCTCGCTGCCCGGCGGTTCCTGCACGAGGACTCCGTCTTCACCCTCGCCGGCAGCGACGATCCCGCCCTCGACCTCCTCGCCGGCGCGCTGCACGGAAAGCTGAGAATCGTCGCGCGCGAGGGCAGCGTCGCCGGCCTCGGCGCGGTGCGCCAGGGTCACGCCGACGGCGCTGCGATCCATCTGTTGCACCACACCGGCGTCTACAACGCGCCTTTCGCGCTCGGCATGCTGCGGGGCCTGGAACCGCACATGATCCACCTCTGGCGACGCGAGCAAGGGCTGATCGTGCCGCCGGGCAACCCCCACCGCATCACCGGCGTCGCCGATCTCGCAGAGCGACGGGTCTCCACCCGGCGTCCAGGCACCGGGACCCGAATCCTTCTGGACCGGCTGCTCCTCGCCGCCGGTCACGACCCCGACAGCCTCCGGGGACCGCAGGTCGGCACCCATCTCGAGGTTGGCCTGGCCGTCGCCACCGGCACCGTCGACGTCGGCCTCGGAGTCCGCGCGGCTGCGACCGACCTGGACCTCGAGTTCATCCCCCTGACCTGGGAGGACTTCGACATCGGGCTGGTCAGGAACGCCCTCGACCCGGCTGCTCATCTCATCGACGCGCTACGCACGCGGACCCTGCGTGACAGGATCTCCGCATTGGGCGGCTACGACACCTCCAGGTCCGGCGACGTCACGAAACTCTCCGACACGGACCCGAGCGGGGCCCCATGATCTGGCGACAGCGTGGCGGACGCGGGCGCCCCGCCTCGGGACGCCCGCGCCGCACGCCTCCCCGCGTCAGAAGTCGTCGGCAGTGCGGATCCGGTCACGGACCCAGACACCGGCCTCCTTGAGGCGGCCCGTCCCGGCGAACGAGCCGTTCGGGCAGGTTCCGGTGGTGAAGACGGCGCCCGTGCGGAAGTCGTCGGAGAAGTTCCAGTTCACCCAGCTGATCTTCTTCTGTGCCAGCAGGTCGAGGTACTGCTGCGACCTGGCGAGATTGTTGGCTCCGTCGCCGGACGCACTCTGGGTGCCGAACTCGGTCACGAAGATCGGCAGCCGGTCGGCGGCCCGGGACAGCGTATTCAGGTACTCGGTGCCGTGCGAGGCCGCGTAGAAGTGGAACGTGTACATGATGTTGGCCGCGTTGACGGGATTGTTGACGATCTCGGTCTCGTTGCCGCCGCCGGAGACGCCGAGCGACGACCACGCGCGGGTGCCGACCAGGACCGGGGCGTCGGGGTCGTACTGGCGGATCACCGGGATGAGCTGGTGCGCGTAGTCGCGGATGACGGACCAGGTGACGGCGTCGCCGTTCGGCTCGTTGGCGATCTCGTACAGGACGTTCTTCTTGCCGTTGTGCCGTTGGGCGATCTCGGTGAAGAACGTCCTGGCCCGGCTGAGGTTGTACATCGGGTCACCGGGGGTGAGCATGTGCCAGTCCACGATCGCGTACATCCCGCGAGCGGTGGCCATCTCGATCAGGGAGTGCACGCGGTCGGTGAACAGCCGGGGGTCGGTCTCGTAGCCGCCCTCCTGAACGTACATCGAGATGCGCAGGACGTCGGCCTGCCAGTCGTTCGCCAGCGCGTCGAGCGACGCGTCGTTGAGGCACTGGTTGTACCACTGGATGCCGTGGCTGCTCATGCCGCGTAACTGGATCTCCTTGCCGTTCTCGTTGCAGAGCTTGACACCGCACACCCGCAACTGCCCGTTGGCCCGGACCGGGGTGCCGCCGCCCCCGCCGCCCGCGGGAGCCCCGTAGACCTCCATCTCCCACAGGGAGTAGCCGTACGGGGTGCCGCGCTGCGTGCCGTGCACCCGGATGTACCGGCCGGTGCCGCTGACCGTGAGGTCGTCGGTCGCTCCGTCGCCGGAGGTGGTGGAGTAGACGTCGGTCCAGGTGGACCCGTCGGGCGAGGTCTGCACCCGGTACGCCGTGGCGTGGGCGACCTCCCAGGTCAGCCGCACGCGGGAGACGGTGTGCGTGGAGCCGAGGTCCACCCGGATCCACTGCGGGTCCACCCCCTCGGCGCTGGCCCACCGCGTGGCCGTGCTGCTTGCTGCTCTGATCGCGGCCCTCCTGCGGTCGTTTCGATGAGTTTGCGGCCGGACGCCGGTCTAAGTTCGTGCCGGCACACAAAGCCGGAACGCACGGAGGAGGAGGACACCATGGGCACGATCCATATCGGCCTGTTCGCGACGCTCGACCTGGTTGGCCAGGCGCCGGGTGATCCCGAAGAGGACCCCGACGGCTTTCCGTTCGGGGGATGGCAGGCGCCCTTGTTCGACGAGACGGTCGGCCGGCACGTCGGTGCCGGAATGGAGGGCATGGACGCCCTGCTGCTGGGCCGCAAGACCTACGACATCTTCGCCGCGTTCTGGCCGAACCAGGTCGACGGCGTCGACGGCGGGATCGCCACGCTGTTCAACAGCGTCCCGAAGTACGTCGCCTCGCGAGGCAATCCGGACCTGGGCTGGGCAGGCTCGACGCAACTGGGGCCCGACGTGGTGAGCGCCGTGCACGAGCTGCGTGACAAGCACGAGCACGTCCATGTGATCGGAAGCCTGAACCTCGTGCAGACCCTCCTGCACGAGCGCCTCTTCGACCGGCTCGACCTGTGGGTCTTCCCCATCATGCTCGGCGTCGGCAAGAAGGTGTTCGACGGCGGTGTCGCGCCTGCCAACCTGGTGCTCCTCGATCCGCCCGTCACCTCGTCCAAAGGCGCTGTGCTCCTGCGTTACGGCCAGGGCGCGGGGAGCCCCGGCAGCGGGGACATGCGACGCGAGGACCGTGGCGTCGGTTCGAGCTGAACAAGGTCAGTCATTCGATCGAGCAGCCCCAGCGGGCGCATGACCCGAGCGGATCTTCAGCAACTCGGGGCAAGACGCCGTTCGCCTGACAGCTCGTGATCACGACGGTGAAGAAAACGAAACGAGCAGGAACACGTCGGCTCGCCGCTGCAGGAGAGCCGGATGACCCAGGCCCGCTCAGGGGCGGAGACGGTGGAGTACCGGATACATGCACGCCGTAGGCGAGCACGACCGATCGCATCCCTCACGAATGTGCGGACCAGCTCTCCAGCCGCGCGTAGGCACCGCGGGCGCCCATCAGCTCCGCATGGGTGCCGGACTCCACGATGCGGCCCGCCTCCAGGACCAGGATCAGGTCGGCGTCCTGTACCGCCGCCAGCCTGTGCGCCACCACGAAGCAGGTGCGCTCGCGCAGGAACGGAGTCAAGGCCAGGCGCAGATGCCGTTCGGTGACCGAGTCCAGGTGGGAGGTCGCCTCGTCGAGAATGACGACCTGCGGGCGCTTCAGCAGGAGCCTGGCCACCGCCAGCCGCTGGCGCTCACCGCCCGACAGCCTTTGACCGCGGCCTCCTACCACCGTGTCAAGCCCGTCGGGCAGGCGCTCCAGGAGCGGCGACAGCTGCGCCGTACGGCACGCGTCGAGCAACTCGGCCTCACTCGCGCGGGGCCGTGCCAGCAGCAGGTTGGCCCGGATGGTGTCGTCGAACAGATGCGGCTCCTGGGGGACGACGCCGATCGCCGCCCGCAGGGACGAGAGCCGCAGGTCGCGGAGGTCAGCGCCATCGATCGTAATGGCGCCCTCGTCAGGGTCCCAGTTCCTGGCCAGCAGTCGTGCCAGCGTGCTCTTGCCCGATCCCGACCGGCCCACGATGCCGACGGTCATGCCCGGCCAGGCCGCCACGCTCACATCGGCGAGCGCCGGACAGCGCTCCGCCGGAACGGAGCCAACCTCGCCTCCGGCGAGCGACCGGGGTACGACGGCGCTGGCCGGCGGATAGGTGAACGTCACCTGCGACATGCTGACGAACGCTCCCCTGTGCGGTCCGGCGGTCAGCTCCAGCGCGTTCGGAAGGTCCCGCACCAGCGGCGGGAAGTCGAGCACCTCTCGCAGCCGTGAGTAGCTCAGCCAACCCGCGACCAGGTCGGTCTTCACCGTCGACAGCGAGGCGAGCGGGCCGTAGAGGCGGGCCAGGAGCGTCACCAGCGAGAGCATCGTCCCCAGCGTGATGGCCCCGGCCACGGCCCAGTGCGAGGAGGCGATGTAGGTCACGGCTGTGGTGGCGGTCATGACGCACACCAGCGTCGCGTGCAGCCCCCCTTCCACAGTGGCCTCCCTGACGGCCAGCTCGCGAGCGCGGCGGGACTCCTCCAGGAAGGCGGCGACCTCCCTGTCGTGGTTGCCGAGCATCTGCACCGCCTCGATGCCGCCGGGGCTGAGCCGCTCGGCGACCAGGGAGTTCAGCCTTGCTCTGACGTCGAGAGAGTGACCGCGGACGCGCTTCAGCGCACGCCCCAGCCCGGCGGAGACCCCGTACAGCAGCGGCCCGATGACCAGGACGCTCAGAGCCATGCGCCACTCCAGCACCACGGTGACGGCCAGCGCGGAGATGCCGCTGACCAGCGCGCCCATCGCCGCGGGCAGGGATGCGGTTACGGCGCGCTGGACGCCGGCCAGGTCACCGTCCAGGCGCGAGACCACGGTGCCGGTCTTGGCCCAGGTGAAGAACCCCGGCGACTGGCGAAGCAGATGTTCGTAGGTCCGCACCCGCAGGTCTTGAGCGACGTCCTCGCCCAAGCGGGTCGCCAGGCGCATGGAGAGCAGCGCCAGCATGGCCTGTACGGCACCGGCCAGTGCGATGGCCGCTCCATAGGTCCAGACGGCTGTCATGTCGCCGCGGAGCACGCCGTCATCGACCAGGCGCTGCGCCAGCAGCGAGGGCGCCACCGCGATGACGGAGTGCCCGACGACCAGCGCCGCCAGGGCGCACGCACGACGCGCGTGCGGTCGCAGCAACCAGACGGCGCCGCGGCGGGCGTGTTCAGCGTCCATCGCCTGCCAGTACGGTCGCCGCCCGGCCGGGCTGGAGGAACTCGGCGGCGAAGTCCCGTACCTGCTCGGTGGTGACCTCGGCGATCCGGGCGTGGTGGCTCTGCACCCAGCTGAGGGGCAGCCCGTGGCGGGCCAGGGCGAAGGCCAGGCCGGTCACGCCCTGCTGGGTGGCGAGCAGCAACCGGATCGCGCCCTTGAGGTGGGTACGCGCATGCTCGACCTCCTCACCGGTGGGGCCCTCATCGCCCAGCCGTGCCAGGTCATCGTGGATCACCCGCACGGCCGCCGCACTCACCTCGACGCGGACGTTGGTGGCGACCGCCAGCGCCGGGCCCAGCGGATCGGTGGTGAGGCTGGATTTGACCCAGTACGCATAGCCCTGTTCCTGGCGTAGACGGCGCAGCAACCGGGAGGAGAAGTAGCCGCCGACGATCAGGTTGGCCAGCTCAGCCGCCGCGAAGCGCGCATCATGCCGGCTGACCGCGGCAAAGCCCATGACCAGAGCGTTCTCGCTCGCGCCGTCCTGGCCGAGCAGCACCGTGCGCCCCGCGGGCGCCGGGCGAGCGGGTCCCGGCAGGCGCGGGATCGGCCGACGCTGCAGGGTGCCGAACGCCTTCTCCGCCACCTCGATGACATGAGAGGCCGGGTGAGGGCTGGAGATGACGAGAGTGGCGCCCTCGCTTTGCAGCCGCTCGGCCAGGAAGCTCCCTACTGCGGCGGGGGTGACACTGAGCAGTTCACCCTCCGAGGGTGACAGCAGGGCCAGCGGGTGTTCGCCGTACATCTCGGCCAGCAGGGTGTTCCAGGCGGTCCGCGCAGGCGCGCCGTCCTGGTCGGCGGCGAGACGCGCCAGGCTCGCGCGGCTGAGCCGGATCGCCTCCTCGTCGCAGTCGGGTGCGGACAGGGCCGTGCCGAGCGCCGCCAGCGCCGGTCGCAGGTCTTCCGGCAGCGCCTGACCTTCGACGGTCAACACGTCGCTGGCGCAGGAAGCGGCCGCCTCCAGCCCCGAGCGCTCGAAGAAGTCCTCGGCCAGCAGCGTCGCCGCGGCCACGGTCCCGGCCGCGCGGTCGGCGTACCAGGTCGGTACGGCGAGGCGCAGCTCCACGAGAGGGTGGCGGGGGTGGTGCAGAGCGGACACCGCGAGGCCGTTGGGCAGCGTCGTCGTGGCGTGGTCCAGGCGCTGGAAGCTGCCGTCGATCACGAGCTCTCCCGGTGAGGTGCGAGTTCGATGGAGATCGGGGCGTGCCGCAGCAACGCGCGGGCGGCGCTCGCGAGCTGCTGCGGGCGCACGGCGCGGAGGTCGGCGTCCTTGCGCAGCGCGCCGGCCGGCGCGCCTAGGAAGAACTCGTAGGAGGCCAGCTCGCGCGACCGGTGCAGAAAGGAGTCGAGACCGTAGCCGACGGAGATGCGCTCGCGCCGGACGCATGCTTCCAGCGCGGAGCCGGTCAGCGCGCCTTCGGCCAGTGCCTGCAGCTCCCGCTGCGCCAGTTCGACCGCCTGGCGGGCCTGCGCCCGGTCTCCCAGGTGGAAGGCAGCGGCAATGGCGGAGGGTGCCGCGCAGTTGAGCCCGAGGTCGTGAACGCCGAGAGCGGCCCATGCCCGGATGAGGTCCGGCCCGGCCGTGCGCGCCCTGTCGCGAACGGCCGTGTCGAGGACCTTGGCCAGCAGTTCGTACACCACCGCTTGCGTGCTGGCCGGCCCTTCGGCCAGCGGCCAGGCGACCGCGCACGCCGCGGACGCGGTCGGGGCGGCGAAGACATGGTGGGTGCGGTCGTGATGGTTGACGGCGGCCGGTACGCGGCCGGGTGAGGGCCGGGCGTGGATGCCGCCGAACAACTCCTCGATGAGCGCCGTGAGCTTCGGCGTGGCGAAGTGCCCGGAGACGGCCAGGACGGCGTCGCCGGGCGCGTAATAGGCATCGAAGAAGGCGCGGGCCTGCGCGAGCGTCAGCCGGTCCAGCGCGTTGAGGCTGCCGGCCGGATCACCGGCGCCGGACCGGCCGCCGCGCACCAGCGGGGCCAGCCACCGCCAGGGGAAGGCGGCCATGGGGTGAGCGAGGCCGGAGCGGATCTCCTGTTTGACCACCTCGATCTCCCGGCGGAAGCGGCTCTCGTCGGCGATGAATCCCGCCATCCGGTCAGCCTCCATCGCCAGCAACGCTTCCAGGCCGGTGGCGGGCACCTCCTGGTAGAACTCGGTGTGGTCCAGCCAGGTGCGGGCGTTGACCACTCCGCCGAGGCCCTGGACGTAGTTGAAGTGGGCGAACGCGCCATAGCCGGCCGAGCCCTGGAACATGAGGTGCTCGACCAGATGCGCCAGGCCTTCCTGCCCGTCCGGATCGGCGTGCGCGCCGCCGCCGTACACCACCGTGACTCCGGTGGCGCCCGCGTCCCCGTGCTCGTCGAGCACGACGCGCAGGCCGTTGTCCAGGCGCAGCCGCGTTGGCGAGCCCGTCATGCCGGGCTCGCGGGCAGCAGGTCATCGGGCAGGAAGACGCGGTTGGCGCCACGGTCGAGAGCGCGCGAGACGAACATCAGCGCGCCGGCGGAGCCGGTCAGCAGGTCAGCGCTGACGGTCCGCAGGGTCTCGCCGGGCATGTACAGGTGCCCGGCGTACTCCACCCGGAACAGGCTCAGGCGTCCGGCCGTGTCCTCGGCCGCCCGCTGCCAGTGCGCGGCCTCCGAGGGCAGCAACTGGGCGCAGTCGAGCAGGTACATGCCCAGTCCGGCCAGGCCCGAGGCGAATGTCGGCCAGGTGACCCAGCGATCCTCGCATCCGTGTGCCAGGGCGCGGGCGTACTGCAGCATCTCCGGGTCAGCGAGGGCCACGCCGTAACGCAGGCACACCGTGCCCAGTCCGGCCGCCCCGGAGTCCCAGTGCGGGCCGATCCGGTCGATGGGCTCGCCCACAGGATCGACCCGCACCTGCAGGCCGTCGCCCTCCCTCAGCGACCCCGTGTGATGCAGCACCTTCAACAGCGTCCGCCTGCCCGCCTCGGCGTGGGCGGGCTCGCCGGTGACCAGGCTCAGATAGAGAAGGAAGAGCGCCAGTCCCGCGCTGCCACCTGCCAGGCCGGGGTTCACGTTGTCCACCGTTTGCGTGTTCAGGCCCTGCCCGACGGTGGCGGCGAGCGACCGGGCGTGATCAAGGTGGCGCTCGTCGCCGGTCTGCCGCAGGAAGTGCAGGCACGCAAGACCGATGCCGGCAGCCCCGGAGAAGAGGCTGACGTCGCCGCCGATGCCGGCCGAACGGCTCACGGCCTCGTCCATCAGCGAGGCCGCCACGCCCGAGTACCCCGCGTCGTGCAGGGTCCACGCGAGCCCGGCGAGCCCGGTGTAGAGGCCGGGTGAGGCGACCTGGGTCGCCAGGTCCTGCCCGGTGAGCCAGCCGGCCAGCTCATCGGCCCGGCCCAGGGCGCGTAACAGTCCCGCGGCACCGTACCCGGCGCAGTAGCGGTTGGTGGCGAAGACCTGGCGATCCGCCGGCGCGACCGGGACCTTGGCCTTGCCGGGGTAGCGCAGCGAGTGCAGCAGGCCCTCTCGCAGGGCGTCGCGGAAGGCCGGCAGCGCGAGTTCCTCGCCGGCCGCGCGGGAGGGCGAGTCCTCGACGACGTCACGCGCGCCGTGGATTGCCCGGCGCAGGCTCCCGACGACCGCGGGGCCTGGCCGGCGGTGTGCCGCGACGGCGGCGATCATCTCGCGCACCTGAGCCTCGATGCCGCTGCGGTCCGCCGCGCACGTCATCAGCCGGCGGAAGGTCTCCGGAGCCCACGTGACGAGTTGGGCGGTCGTCAGCAGCCGGCTGAGCAGGGCAGCCGCCAGGCCGTAGTAGTCGTCCGCCTCGGCCGCGGGTGTCAGACCACGATCATCGGCGCTGGCGTAACCGGGAGTGCGGAAGGTCGGAGCCGGCTCCCCGATGGGCGCGGCGCCCTCCAGATCGATGAAGGTAACGGTACCGAGATCGTCGCTGACGATCATGTTGAACGGCGAGACGTCGCCGACCACGTAGCCGAGGGCGTGGACGCGGTCCATCGCCGTCAAAGCCGCCTGCCACAGCCGGATCGATTCGTGCAGGTAGCGCGTGCTGTCCTCCCGGCTTGGCCGGCGCAGGAAGTGCGGGGCCAGGTGCAGAGCCGCCAGGCTGCCCAACGGGCGGCCCTCGACGAAGTCCTCGACGAGATAGTGGTGCTCCCACTCTTGGAAGAAGGCGTGGCGACGGGGCGTCACGCCGCTCGCTTCCAGGGCCTTCAGCGTCTGGGCTTCCCTGCTGAGCTGGGCGACCGCGTCCCCGACGCCGTCGATCCACTCGGTGTGCGGGCGGGCCTCCTTGATGACCACTCGCGCTCCGGTGACCGTGTCGCGTCCCACGTAGGTCCCGCCGCGCGTGGTGTGGGCCAGCGCATCGGTCACCTCGTACCGGCCACCGTCCAGGACGATCGGGCCGGCGGGCAGGGCGGCATCCGGCTCGGCGCCGAACGGGTCCTCGGCCCACGGAGGCGCGACGTAGTAGGGATTGCGCTCGTCGGCGTACTCCTCGCCGTCCGGCGTGCTCAGGACATGTTGCACGATGCCGCCGGGACCCACGCGCGTGCCATCATTGATTCCGCCGTATCGGTAGTAAAGACAGGAACTGTCCCGGTAGCGGCGGTCCGACAGCACGTACGGTCCCCGGAACCGGCCCAGCAGGGGATGCAGTTCCCGCAGGATGCGCTTGAACTGCTCGGTGTCCGCGGGGTAGATGGTGACGAACTTGCCCGCGCCGGCGCGGGGCCAGCGCTTGCCGTTCATGAGCCCGAGGATCACGGGGTCGAGCGCGAACTTGAAGGCCACGTCATGCCTCGCGCAGTACCGCGCCACGATCTCCAGCACCTGCGCGCCGTGCGGCGGGATGCTGGACACATGGATCTTCCACCCTTGCCTGATCAGAGGGGTGGCGGCGCTGCGGCAGACGTGCCAGGAGCCATCGGGGGTGATCGTCCAGTCCGGGCCCACGATGGCGGCGACGAGGTCGAGATACTCGCGGGTGGTGGCGAACATGTCCGGAGCGGAGAACTCGGGTGGCGGCTCGGACGGCTTGCCACGCTCCGCATGCACGTTTGGGCTGATCATATTCCTACTCGAATCTGCTCGATGGGACCGGATGGGGCGTCTCGGCGCTCGCCGTCCGGCCCCGCCGAGGCTCCCGACTACACCGCCAGCGTGGAGATCCGCGCTCCGTACTGCTGTTCCTCGCGGTCATCGTGGACGAAGTTCGAGAAGAGGTTGGCGCAGCAAGCCGCCGAACTCCCGGTGACGCAGTCGCCCCGCGACTCGATCCCGCTGTTGCCGTGCACTCCAGGACCGCGCAATGCCGTCCGCGTGGCTCCTAGCCGTTGCAGGGCAAGCACATCCGCACTCATGAAGGCTCCTCTCATCCTCGCCGTCGCGTGTCGACGGCGAACTGGACAGTAATCAGGGGCTCTTCGAATCGGATATGAGCTCGCTATGCGCTCTCCGGGCTGCACTGTTGACGGGCGGATGGAGGCGGGAGGCCCATATCCACCCCATAACCAATCCATAGCGCGGCTCCGTAGTGTGACGCGCGCGCAGGGCGGGCCTCGGATTCTTCCGTCGAGGTTGCGCGAAAGGGGGATTGATGAAGCGTGGGATGAGGGTCGTGGGGGTGCTCGTCCTCCTGACGGCCGGGTGCGGAGCGCGGGTGGGGACGTTGCTCGACGACGCGCCGACGCCGCCACCGTCCGGCCCGTGGCCGATGACGGCCGGCGTGAAGATCGGCATGTGTACGAAGGACGCGGTCGCGTCGAGATGTGCCGGCCGGCCCCTCGCGACGAAGGCGGACGGCGTCGCTGTACTGGCCAGGCTGCGGACCTTCCGCGGGATCTCGATGGGGAGGATCGCCTCCGGCGCGGGCGGACGGGAGGAGGGGGCGTACGTCACCGCGACCTTGGCCGATCGTGACGACTTCCCCCGGTTGAAGGCGTCGGTCGAGCGGATGCCGGGGGTGGGCGGCGTCACGGGCTGGCCGACGGACTTCTGGACGGGCAAGACCGAGATCGGGATCTCCCTGTGCCCTGCCAAGGGGGTGGTGGACACGGAGCCGTGCGCAGGCCGCGGGCCGGCCACAGAAGGCGAGAAGCACGCCATCTACCGGCGCTTGCGTGAACTGCCGGAGGTCGCTGCGATCTATTTCGCCGATCTCGCGTTCGTGGTGCGAGAGGCCAGGCACAACGCCCGTGGGGGCATGAGCGGCGGATGGGAACTGGTGGTGTCCAACCCGATGGAGGAATTCCACGTCAAGCTGGCCGGGGGTGGAGAAGCGGCGGCGGAGAAGGTCAGGAAGATCGCCGAGGCGCTACCCGGCGTGTGGATGGCGCCATGGGGCGAGGAGTGAAGCCCGGGCGCCGAGACTGACGGCGTCAGCGCTCCTTGCCACCGACCAGGGTCCAGGCCTCGGGCGCTCCGCCCGGGCCGTCGACATCGCCGACGTCCCGGTCGGCGGACGCGAAGCCCTGTCCGCCGGTCTTCGTCCCGCCTCGTCGGTCATGAGCGCGTCGACGTCCCCACCGAGCCGTAGGCGCCCCTCCCCCGACCCGGCTCTCGCACCGGTCCACGGCGCGCCCCCGAGGCGCGAATTCGGTCAGACCTGGCGAGAAACGATCATGAATTCTCGTGTTCTGCGGAGAAGGGGATGAGATTGGATAGCGGCAAGGTTCTGTTCAAGATCCTTGGAACGCTGGAGGTGGTGGTCCACGGGGCGCCGGTAAGGGTGGGGGGACCGCGTGTCCAGGGCGTGCTGGCCATGCTGCTGGTGGAGAAGGGACGCCTGGTCAGTATCGACGAACTCGCCGATGCGGTGTGGGGAGAAGAGGCTCCGTCGACGGTGCGTAGTCAGGCCATGATCGCAGTGTCGAGTATCCGCCGGGCGATCCGGCAGGCGGGTCTCGACGTGGAGATCATCGAGACTTGCGGCTCCGGCTATCGGATGCGCACCGACGGTGTGGAGGTGGATGCCTGGCAGGCTGAGGAGTTGTTCGCGGCCGGGCGGAGAGCCGGCGAGGCGAGCGAGGCGTCCAAGCTGTTGCGACATGCCTTGGCCTTGTGGCGCGGCCCCGCGTTGACAGGCATGAACGAGGTGTCTTCCTTGCAGCTGGCGGCCCGGCGATGGCAGGAGCTGCGGCTGGCGGCGGTTCAGGAGTGGGCTGAGTTGGAGCTGGCGTTGGACCGGCACCGAGATCTGGTG
Organism: Nonomuraea sp. LPB2021202275-12-8; assembly: GCF_037044575.1. Taxonomy (NCBI): domain Bacteria; kingdom Bacillati; phylum Actinomycetota; class Actinomycetes; order Streptosporangiales; family Streptosporangiaceae; genus Nonomuraea; species Nonomuraea sp. LPB2021202275-12-8. Next base: position 232,299 of record NZ_JBAHWD010000010.1, read on the forward strand.
GGCGAGCTGTCCCGCTACGTTGAGGAAGACCCGCTACAGGAGCGGCTGCGGGGGCAGCTCATGGTGGCGCTGTACCGGTCGGGTCGGCGGGCTGATGCGTTGCAGGTGTACGCCGCCGGGCGAGCCGCGCTGGTGTCGGAGATCGGCATCGAACCCGGACCTGAGTTACGCCGGTTGCACGAAGCGATGCTGGCAGATGATCCTGCCTTGATACCGGCTGCCGTCGGCAGTGCGGCTGAGCCGGAGCCCGAACCCGGCCAGAGGCTGGATGAGGCGGACGAGACGACCGTGCCCGACGCATCGCCCGCCCAGCTGCCTCCTGCGGTCTCGGCGTTCGTCGGTCGGAGAAGGGAACTCGGCATCCTCGATGCCCTGCTTGACCGGCAGGAGGGCGACGACAGCTTGCCGCTGTGCGTGGTGTACGGCGTGGCGGGCGTTGGTAAGACGGGGCTGGCCGTGTCGTGGGCGCGTCGCGTCGCAGACCGGTTTCCCGACGGGCAGCTGTTCGCGGCCTTACGCGGTCACGACGGCCAGGCGCCACCGCTACGCCCCGAGGAGGTGCTGTCGCGGTTCCTGCGCGTACTCGGCGTGCCGGGCGATCATGTTCCGGCCGGGCTGGACGAGCGCTCGTCCTTGTTCCGCAGCATGCTCGAAGGACGGCGTGTGCTGATCGTGCTCGACGATGCGGCCTCGACCGGGCAGGTGCGCCCCCTGCTGCCCGGCTCGGCCTCCTGCTGCGTCCTTGTCACCTCGCGTTCTCCACTCGGCGCGCTCGTCGCGCGGGAGGGCGCCGCTTGCGTCGGCCTGGACGTCCTCTCCGCGCAGGAGTCGCAGGAGCTGCTGGCGCGCATGGTGGGCGCCGAGCGCATCTCGCGTGAGCCGCCCGCGGCTATGAAGATCGCTGGACTGTGTGACCGGCTGCCCCTGGCCCTGCGTCTCGCCGCCGCCAAGCTGATGTCCAGGAAGACCTGGACGGTGGAGGAGATGGCGAGCCGCCTGGAGAGCGAGCGGGAGCGCCTGAACGAACTGCACCAGGACGAACTGGATGTGCGAGGCAGCTTCGCCCTCAGCTACCGGGACCTGCCCGAGGCCGCCAAGATCTTGTTCCGCCGGCTGGGGCTGCTCGATCTGCCCAACGGCTTCGCCACCTGGACGGCCGCCGTGGTCGGCGAGCTGCCCATGTCCATGGCCGAAAAGCTGTGCGAGCGGCTGGTGGACGCCCAACTCGTGCAGCCGCTCGGCCGGGACGCCGCCGGACGGCAGCGCTACGATCTCCACGGTTTGATCCGCCTGTTCGCCAGGGAGCGGGCGTACGTGGAGGAGGATTCCGACTCGCGCCGCGCCGTGATCACGCGGATGATGGGCTGCCTGCTCACGCTCGTCGAACTGACCAGGCAGCGCGAGGGGAGGGACAGCGGTGAGATGGTCGTGCGGGGAGGCTCTCCTCGGTGGCCGCTCCCGCACGGACTGGACCCGCTGGGCGACGATCACATGGCTTGGCTCGAAGCCGAACGCCCCACCATCTCAGCCGCCGTGGGCCAGTGTGCCGCGCTCGGGCTTTCCGGGCCGGCCTGGGAGCTGACGGTCCTGTCGGTCTTCCTGTTCGAACGCCGCGGACACTACGACGACTGGCGCGTCACCGCCGAAGCCGCCCTTCGAACCTGCCGCGAAACCGGTGACCGGCTGGGCGCGGCGGCGATGGAACTGACTCTGGGAGCGCGGCACGTGCACATGCGTGTGGGTGAAGCGGAACCACACATCATGGCGGCGATCGACCAGTTCGCGGCGCTCGGCGACGACCACGGCGTCGGACTGGCTCTTCGGTACCGGGCCACCTTGCTGCAGAACCGGGGCGAGCTTGATGCCTGCCGCGAAACCCTTGACCGGGCCCTGCGCCTGCTCCGCGGGGTCGGCGACGGGCTCGGGCAGGCCATGGCGCTGATCAGCCTGGGCCAGCTCGCCGTGCAGACGAACGCCACGGACGAGGCGGCAGAGCGGTTACTGGAAGCCGCCACGCTCGTCCCGGCCGCCGATCGCTCCCTGCGTGCGGGCGTGCTCAAACGGCTGGCCGATGTCTACATCGTCCAAGGCCGGTTCCAGGAGGCACGCTCCGGCTGCCTGGAGGCCCTCGACCTGGTCCGCGCGATCGACGACCGCATCGGGGAGGCGTACGTACTGCATTCGCTCGGGCGGTGCCTCCAGCAGAGCGGAGACTCCCCCGTCGCAGAAACGACGCTCTCCCGTGCGCTCACAGGAGCCCGGGAACTGCGCGACCCCTTGCTCGAAGGCCGTGTTCTCCTTTCCATGGGCCACTACGACCATGCCGCCGCCATCTTCACAGACCTGCAAGCCCACGCGTGGCTCGCCAAGGCCATCGCCCGCGACCCCAACGGTTGCTATTGACGGGTGTCACCGATCCAGATCGAGTGCCCGAGGACGGTTCGCGAATCGGTGTCCCTGCCAGGTCATATTCGTTTCAAAACGGATCTATAGCGCGGCCGCCTACTGTTCCTTCTCATCGCACGGTCGTCCAAGACCGGTGCGGAGTTCGGAAGGAGGAAACACGATGTCTGATGTGACTGTCTGGGATCTCTCAGTCGACGACCTCGAAGAGGACATCTTCTTCACCCCCATGGGGCGGGCCGATCCCCCTCGTGGCGGTGGCGGTGGCGGCAATTTCTGCGGAGCCTTCAGCGACAGCTGCTGCAGCAGCTGCTGCTGAGAATGATCCGCTGACGACGACCCCGGCGGGGTGGAGAATCAATGACAACGAATGTGATCGGCAGTCTCGTCTCACCCGCCGGGATTGTCTCGTCCATACAGAGCCGACGGCACCCGACCTGGCCGGAACGGTTGCAGGCGTCCATCGCCTCGATCGGCCTGGACGTGCCGGGCTGCGGCCACCCTCGTGACCAGCCCATTCCCTGCGGTGGAGCGGCGTGGGAGGACGTGGCGCACACTCACCTCCTGGCCACGGCCGAAGGCGCGGAACGCTACGCCGCAGCGGACCTCCTGGGCGAGGAGCGCATCTGGGCGACTGCTCGCGAGCTGGACGGGGAGTGCCTCGACCCCGAACGCTACCCACGCTGCTCCGCGAGAGAGTACGCGCGGCCGGAATGCCCTCTCGTGCCGTTCGATTCCGAAGCGAGGATCCGCTGGACGCGCGGGCTCGACCTCGTATCGCAGCAAGAGATCTGGCTGCCTGCTGTCATGGCCTGCTACGGCCTGGCCGACGTCACGCCGGCGGAGAAGTTCACGTACCGGATCTCTACCGGGTTCGCGGTGCACACCGACCCGGTCGAGGCGGCCGTCCTGGGCATCTTCGAGGTCATCGAGCGGGACATGATCGCCACAACGTGGCTGCAGCAACTGCCGCTTCCGCTGCTGGATCCCGGTCTGTTCTCCGACGAGACCTCCGAGCTCATAGCGTGGTGCCGAGACCGGTTCACCGAAATCCACCTGTTCGACGCCACGACGGATCTCGGCGTGCCGACGGTCTACTGCCTGGTGACCGCCGACCACGACGCGTCGGGCTGCCGCTCGGTGGGTGCATCCACCGGCCGCACGCTCGGGCAAGCAGTCCAAAGTGCCCTGTTCGAAGGGTTCCTGGCGAAGGACATGCTTCGCTACGCGAAGGACGTGCCCAACCTTGCTCACTTCTCGGACGTGTCGGACGGCTCGCGTTACATGGGCGTCGCCGAACGAGCACGCGCGTTCGACTTCCTGCTTGAACAGCCCCGTACGGCTACGGCCCGGCACTCCTCGTTACCCCAGGATCCCGACCAGGCCCTTTCCCGGCTGACGGAGATCCTCGCGGCCGCCGGGGCACGCCCCGTAGTAGTCGATCGCACGCCTTCTGAGCTGGCCGACGTCGGACTGCACGCGGTGAATGTCGTGATCCCCGATCTGCAGCCGATGAGTCTGCTCCCGTTCGCCCAGTTCAAGGGCCATCCACGCCTCTACGAGGCACCCAGGCGCATGGGGTATCGAGTACTCAGTGAAAAGGAACTGAATCCGTGGCCACAACCGTTCGGCTGATCCGGCCGGCCATCATCGGGATAGGCCCCTTCGGGGAGCGTGTCGCCGACATCCTGTTGTCGCAGTTCGAGAACGGCCACGTGACGCAGGATGTGGCGGGCGCCTTCAGCGCAGACGCGGACGCCGTGGTGCTCGTCCTGTGGCGGCCCTCGCCCGCGTTGTGCGAAGTGGCCGACCAGAGCGCTTACGAGATGGGCATTCCCTGGCTGCCCGTCGTGGTGGAGCATCCGTACGCGATCATCGGGCCCTGGATCGCCCCGCACGCGGGGCCTTGCTTCGCGTGCTCCAGCAGACGCCGCGATCAGCATGACCAGGACTGGCGGGCCACCCGGGCGCTGCGCGCCGCCTACGACGAGGACCCGACGTGCGGGCCCGCCGGATTCCTGCCGCAGCACGCGCGGCTGGTGGCGGGAATGGCCGCGCGCATCATCCGCCGAAGGCCGACGGGCATGGTCACCGCGATCTCGCTGCGCAAGCACGGCATGACGACGTACCCCGTCGTTCCGCTGCACGGCTGCCCGCGTTGCGGGCGTGAGCTTCCCAGGCCGGGCCTCCGACAGTTGCTACGCCTGGCAGGCACCGATGAGAAGGAGCGCGCTCGTGCACGCTGAACGCCCGCGGCTGTGCCGCGGTCTCGTGCTGGTCCCCGCCCACGACGGGTTCCTGATCGCCGGGGGGCCACGGCGGCACTACTTCCGGGGGAAGGTGGCGGCGAAGGTGCTCCCCAGCGTGCTGTCGTTGCTGGACGGCACGCGCGAGGAGCAGGAGATCGCCCGCGAGCTCGGCCTCGACCAGCGTCGACTGGCCCAGATGGTGGCGATGTTACGGGCACGGGGGCTACTGGAGTCCGACACAACCGCGGCTGTTCCCTCCTCGCAGACCGAGCAGGTGGCCACCTACCTGTCGCGAAATGGGACCCGCGAGCTGGGCGACGCCCTGGCCACGACGGCGGTCCACGTCGCCGGCGACGAGCCCGTCGCCCAGAGGGTGGTCGAGGACCTGCGCGACTGCGGGGTGGGGTCCGTCAGCACCAGTCGGGCAGCGCCCGAAGGGGCCGATGCGGACCGCCTGCTCCTGGCCAATCGCCCGCTGGTCGTCGTGCTGGACGGCGCGACGAATTCAGGACTGCTGGAGAAGGTCGTCGACTGGTGCGCGTCACGTGACATCCCCGTCCTCCGGCTCGCCCTGAACAACGGGCACATCGAAGTGGGGCCCTGCTTCCAGGGCCAAGCGCTGGCTTGTGTGGACTGCCTCCGGCGCGGGGTCGAGCAGGCGACCTGGGACGCCGAGCTCGGCACGGGTGACGACCTGGCCGAGACGCTGGCGGGACTGGCGGCAGCCGAGGCCTTCACGATCGTCGGGCGGTTCCCCCATATGCGGGCAGCACACATACTGACGAGGATCTCGATCGACAGCTGGAGTGCCGAGGACTTTCTGGTGGCTCCGTACCCGGACTGCCCGGCCTGCTGGTCCGGGGAGACAACCGCGGATGAAGAGACCTTCATGGCGGAGATCTACGAGTGGAGCGAGCGCCAGCGACCCGGCCAGCTGGCGGAGGGGGCCCAGGGCCCGGCTCTGGATGAGGAGTGGCTGGAGGAGCTGAAGGGCCAGCGATCCGACTTCTCCTCGCATCCGCGGGTACCACTCGCCAACGTGCCAGCCCGAGACGGTCTCGGCGCACTGGCGGCCGTCGCGCGCCAGGTGGCCGGGCTCCGCGCGGACCCGGACGGGCTGAGCATGCAGCGGTGGGCACCCGCTGCGGGCAACATGGCGTCCGTCGAGCTCTACCTGATCACCGAAGCCGGCGTGCCTGGCCTGCCCGGCACGATCTTCTGGTACGCCGATCTCCCCGACGAGTTCGTCGCGGTCCGCCCGGATCCCTATCCCCTGTCCCAGGTGCTGGCCGGAACCGATCTGGATGCCGGCCGTCTGGCCGCCGCCCTGGTGTTCGTCGCGGCCACAGGCCGCATCGCAGGGAAGTACCAGACCTTGAATCTGCGCCTGGCCCACCTCGACGCGGGCTGTGCGACGACCCAGCTCGCCGCCGTGACCCGGAGCCTGGGGCTGTCAGTCACCTTCGCGTCCACGTGGGACGAGAGACTGCCCGGACTGCTGGGGCTGGCGAAAGACCATTTCATCGTCACCGCTGTGGCCGGAATCGGCCCGCCCGAGGGAGGCCTGTGATGCCCCTGCTGGCTCTGGACGCGCCGAGCAGCGCCGTCACCACCATGTCCCGGCACCGCAGGCCGCCGCGCGGGACGCCCTCTGGCGCACAGGTCGAGGGACTGACGACGGAATACCCGAAATCCGTCCTGGCGGGCAGGCGATCAGTGCGGAGGTTCGGCGACCGGACAGTACCCGTGGAAGAGCTGACCGACGTGCTGGGCACGGCAGAAGGGGCGCAGCGTCGCCAGTGGCCGGCCGGCCGCCACGGCGATCCCGGACTCACCCTCATGGCGGCCGCGTACCGAGTCGACGGGCTGCCCGGCGCCCTGCATGTGTGGTGCCGGGAGACAGCGGCGTTCGACCCGGGCGGCAACCCCGAATGGCTGCGCCGGCTGCCCGCCTGGTTCGCGGCCGCGCCGGCACTGGTCCTGGTCTGCGGGTCGATCAACCGCGCCGATCGCATCGCCTACGGTCAGCTCCTGGTCCAGGCCGGCGCCCTCGGATACGAGATCTGGCTGGCAGCCAGGTCACGCGGCCTGGAGTGCTCCGTCTACGGCAACGCGATCCATGAGGCATCAGGCGCCCTGGCGCCCGGAGGACGCCACCTCTTCACTGTCGCGCTGGGCTACGCGGTAGAGGTATGAGAAGGGCCGCGCACCGCTCGATGGACACCTGGGCCACCATCCGGCTCATGGTTCCGTACTTCCGGCCCTACCGGAAATACGTCGTCTTCTCGCTGATGCTGGTTCTTGCCGAATGCGGCTTCGGGCTCGCCAATCCGCTGATACTGCGGCAGATCATCGATGAGGCGCTGCCGAGGCGGGACTTCGACCTACTGGTGATCCTCTGCGGAACCATGGTCATCATCGGCCTGGTGGGGAGCGCGATCACCGTAGCGGAGGTGGCGCTGACCAATTGGATCGGCCAGCGGGTCGTCGCCGACCTGCGGACGGAGGTGTACGACCGGGCCCGCGCGCAGCCGCTGCCGTTCTACACGGAGCAGGGCGCGGCGGAGATCCAGACGCGGCTGGTCAGCGACATCGACGGGGTGGATCGGCTGCTCACCAATACCGCGCAGAGCGCCCTCGCGTCGATCACGAGCCTCGTCGTCACGGTGACGGCGATGCTGATCATCAGCTGGCCGCTGGCTCTCGCCTCATTCGCCATCGCGTTGGCGCTGTCCGCGGCGAACCGGCGATTCGCGGCGCATCGCAGGTTGCTGGCCAAGCAACGGCAGCAGCACGTCACCACCTTGATGCGCCTCGTTGCCGAGGATCTGTCCCTGGCCGGGATCGTGCTGGGCCGGACCTTGGGTCGTACGGGCAAGCAACGCGGGCGCTTCACCGACATCAGCGAGCGCGTGCGGGACGTCACGTACAAGCAGCGGGTTGCGGGCTCGACGGCCATGACCCTCATCTCCGCCGTCTACGCCTGTGTACCACCGATCATCTACTTCCTGACCGGCACCGTCGTCCCGGGACTGTCCGTCGGCGCGGTGGTGGTCCTGGTGATCCTGCAGATGCGTCTGGCCGGCCCGGTTCAGAGTCTGTTGCTGTTGAGCGGCAGCCTGCAGGCGTCGATCGCCATGTTCGAGAGAATCATGGACTACTTGAAACTGGCGAAGGACGACATCGAGTGCACTCCCGCCGCGACCGAGTTCGTGTCAGGGGTTCGCCTGCGGGGACTCTCCTACCGCTATCCCGGATCGAAGTCGCCGGCCCTGGCCGGCGTCGACCTGGATCTGCCGGCCGGGTCCGTCACGGTCGTCGCCGGAAGCAGCGGCTCGGGCAAGAGCACGCTGGGCCTGATCCTCGCGGGTCTGCTCCGACCGGACTCCGGGACGATCCACGTCTCAGGACCGAACGCGGATCCCGCCGAGCTGCGCGACGCGGTCACCCTCGTGCCGCAGCACACGCTCATCCTGCATGGCACCATCGGTGACAATCTGCGGTTCGCCGCCGAGGACCTCACAGACGAGGAGATGGAACGAGCGCTCACCGCGGTCCACCTCGACGACCTGGCGACCCGGCTGCGGCTCGGCTTCGACACGCCCACCGGGGATGACGGCCACCAGATGTCCGGCGGCGAACGCCAGCGCCTCGCGCTCGTGCGCGCGCTCCTTGTGCCGAGCCGCGTCGTGGTGCTCGACGAGGCCACCAGCGCCCTCGACAACCTCACCGCAGAGCACATCCACGGCCTGGTGCGCCGTCACTGCCGGAACAGGACTCTCGTGATCATCGCTCACCGTATCCCCCGGCTCGAACCCGCCGACCGCGTCGTCGTGCTGGAGCACGGGCAGATAGAGGAGATGGGGACCCATGGCGAATTGGTCACCAGCGGCGGGGCGTACACCAGGCTTCTCGCGGCCCAGCACACGCGCCCGCAGGGCGGAATCACACCGGAGGCACCGGTGACGCGGACCGTACTCCGGTGACACCTGGCGATGTCCGTGCAGCGGATCCAGGGTGGTCGCTGCCGGCACGCTCGCAACCACCCGGCTGTCACGCGCCAGGTGCCCGGTATGCCACCTCCATCCGCGCGGCATCGTCGATCTCCTCTGGCGTCAGCAGGACAGCCGTCTTCGTGCGTACCGCCCCGGACGCCGTGTCGGTAACCCCACCCGCTGGACTGGTTTTCCCTGTCGTGACCGTCGCGGGCGGCCCCCGGTCATCGGCCAGGGCGGCGAAGCTTTCGGTCCTCTCGATGTCGCCGTGCGTGCTGAGAACTGGACAGCGAATGGCCTGGGAACTGGTCAGGCGAAGAGCCGACACTCGGCGGGCTGGTCCTGCGACGGCGAACCCCGTGCCGCTGGCGGTGCCGTCTCCATGCCACCGAGGAAGGCTGATCGATCGTGACCGAACGCGTACGCGTGGCCGTGCTGGCGGGTGGGCCGTCCGCCGAGCACGAGGTGTCGCTGCAGTCGGCGCAGGCCGTGCTCGATGCTCTGCCGAGGGATCTGTACGAGCCCGTCCCCGTCGTCATCGACCGGCAGGGCAGGTGGCCGGTGGAGCTGCGACGCGAGCTGGCGGATGTGGTCTTCCCCGTGCTGCACGGGCCGTTCGGTGAGGACGGCGTCGTCCAGGGTCACCTGGAGACGCTGGGCATCCCGTACGTGGGCTGCGGCGTCCTGGCCTCTGCCGTGGCCATGGACAAGGTCGCGATGCGGCGCACGTTCCTGGCTGAGGACATTCCGGTCACCCCACATGTGTGGTTCACCGAGCACCAATGGCGCACCACCACCGACTACTGGGGTCTGGTGAAGTCGCTCGACTGGCCGATGTACGTCAAACCGGCCAACATGGGCTCCTCCGTCGGCATCTCACGTGTCACCTCCATGGAGGAGCTGCGCGCGGGCGTAGATCTGGCGCTGGCCTACGACCGGGTGGTCGTCGTCGAGCAGGGCGTGACCGCGCGCGAGGTCATCTGCGGCGTGCTCGGCGGCTACGACACTCCGGATGCTTCGGTGCCCGGCGAGCTCATCGTGCCCGGCGACTGGCTCGACTACGAGGCCAAGTACCTCAGCCGGGCCGAGATCGCCGTCATCCCTGTCGCGCTGCCGGAACGGGTGGCCGAGGACGTGCGCGAGCTGGCCCTGCGCGCCTTCCGGGCGATCGGCGGCTACGGCCTGTCCCGTGTCGACTTCCTCTATGAGGAGGACACGGGACGCCTTTACGTGCTGGAGATCAACACCATGCCCGGCTTCACCTCCCGTTCCGTCTACGCCAGGGCCTGGGCCGCAAGCGGTGTCCCGTACCCGGACCTGCTGCGCCGCCTCATCGACCTCGCGTTCGCCAGGAGCGGCTCATGATCCCCATGACGCTGAACAAGATCGCGCAGGTCGTCGGCGCAAGCCTGCATGACGTGCGTGACCCGCAGGCGCCGGTGACGGCGCCCTCGGCGGTCGACTCCCGCGAGGTGGTGCCCGGCGGCCTGTTCGCCGCGACGGTCGGCGCCCGCGTTGACGGTCACGACTACGCGGCCGTTGCCATCGCGGGCGGCGCGGTCGCCGTGCTGGCCTCCAGGCCCGTCGGCGTGCCCGCCCTCGTGGTCGACGACGTCCAGCTCGCGATCGGCCTGCTGGCCAGGCACCTGCTCGAACACATCAGCCCGACCGTGATCGGCCTGACCGGCTCCGTGGGCAAGACCACGACCAAGGACCTGCTGGCCCAGGTGCTCGAACGGCACGCCGCGACGGTCGCCACCGACAAGTCGTTCAACAACGAGCTCGGGCTGCCGCTCACCGTGCTGCGTGCCGATGCCACCACCCGATACCTCGTGCTGGAAATGGGTGCGGGCCGGAAGGGCGACCTGACGTACCTGACCGGGCTCGCACCGCCCCAGGTCGGGCTGGTGCTCAATGTCGGCACCGCACATGTGGAGCGGATGGGAGTCGGGCCGGCCGACGTGGCCGAGGCCAAAGGCGAGCTGGTCGAGGCACTTCCGGCGGACGGGTTCGCCCTGCTCAACGCCGACGACCCGTACGTCATGGGCATGGCCGGCCGCACCAGGGCCCAGATCCTGTTGTACGGCAGGTCGGCGGAGGCGCGGGTGCGAGCCGAAGACGTGCGGATGGCCGACCGCGCGCGAACCGCGTTCGAGCTGGTGACGCCCTCCGGCCGCGCCCCGGTCGAGCTCGACCTCATCGGCGAGCACCAGGTGAGCAACGCCCTGGCCGCCGCCGCCGTCGCCACCGCACTCGGCCTGGGCGTCGCCGAGATCGCCGATGGGCTGAACGCCGCACGGCGGCGCTCCGCGGGCCGGCTGGAGATCGTCGAACGACCTGACGGCATCACCATCGTCAACGACGCCTACAACGCCAGCCCCGAATCCATGCGGGCCGGGCTGCGGGCCGTGAAGGCCCTGGCCGGCACCCGTCGTACCGTCGCCGTGCTCGGCGCGATGGGGCAGCAGGCGGACGCCTCCCGCGCCCGGCACGCGGAGATGGGCAGGCTCGTCGCCGACCTCCGCTTCGACGTGCTGATCGCGGTCGGAGCAGGGGATCCGCTCGCGATGGCGGAGGCAGCGGAGTCCTCGAACCAGGGCGTGGCCGTCCATGCCGTCGAGGACGTGGCCGGGGCCCTCAGGCTGGCCACCGCGCTTGTCGAACCGGGAGACGTGGTGTTCGTCAAGGCCTCCAGCGAGATCGGGCTCGGCGCCTGCGCCCGTGCGCTGGCAGGCGCCTGACCGTTGGCGCATCGCCTCGCCGCGACGACCGCGACCTGCGTCCGTTCGGCGGACCAGCCGGTCGCCCAACGGCCGGAACGACTGAACAGCTTTTGGTCTTCTGAATGAGCAGGCGCTCCGCCTAGCCTGCCGGCACAAGCTGGCGAAACGGAGTTCCATGCGCACTATCGGTCTCATCGGCGGGTTGAGCTGGGAATCGACGGTGATCTACTACCAGATCATCAACCAGCGGGTACGCGAGCGACTCGGCGGCAGCCATTCCGCCAACAGCCTCATCTGGTCGGTCGACTACACGACCGTCGAGGACCTCATCTTCGCCGACCGCTGGGACGGGGTGAGTACGCTGCTGACCGGTGCGGGCAGGAAACTGGAGGATCTCGGCGCCGACCTCCTGCTCGTCTGCAGCAACACCTTCAGCCGGGTGAGCGACGACGTGGAGCGGGCCGTGAGCGTGCCCGTGCTGCACATCGCCGACGCCCTGGGCGCCGAGATCCGCGCCAGGGGCATGCGCAAGGTCGGTCTGCTGGGCACTCACTTCACCATGGAGCAGCCCTTCTACCGGGATCGGCTGGCCGCCCACGGCTTCGACGTGGTCGTCCCGCGGCGCGAGCAGCGGGAACTGGTCCATCGCGTGATCTTCGACGAACTGGTGCGCGGGGTGCTCCGGCAATCGTCCAGGGACGCGTACGCCCAGATCATCGATGATTTGGCAGACGACGGCGCTGAAGGCGTCATCCTCGGCTGCACGGAGATCGAGCTGCTGATCAGTGAGAAGGACAGCGCCATCCCGGTGCTGCCGAGCGCTCGACTGCACGCGGAGGCGGCGGCCGGCTTCGCGCTTGCCGGCTGACACGCCCTCGGTCGCGTTCGTTGTGGGCACGATGTGGCGGCTCAGGTGGATCGGTACGCCGGAGCGTCGGTGCCATACAGCTCCCGGTGCCACAGGTCGGCGCAGACCCGTCCGATGCCGGCCGTCAGATGGCGGCGGTAGGTGGTGAAAGGGAGGCCGAGTCGTTCCGCGGCCAGCTCCTGGGTGGGCGTGCTGCGGAGGAACGTGACGGACAGCGCCCGGTGGAACTTGACCGAGCGCGGATCCGCACGCAGGTCGTCGATCGCCTGGCGTAGCAGGTCACCCAGTGCCGTGGCCGGGTTCTGCCCGGCCCGCTCGGCGATCAGCCTGGTGCGCGTCAGTGGGGAAGCGGCCAGCGCGTCCAGCCGCGACAACTGGCGCAACGCCTTGCGAACCGCCTCGGCGAACTCCGCCTGGGACAGCACCGCCAGTTTCGCCGTCGCGGCACTCGGGCTGGCAGGCCCCGCGACGAGCAGTCGGTCCATCCGCTCCAGCCACGCCTGCGCCGGCACCGCGCGCCAGTCATGAACGAACAGGGTGTACGCGTCATCCCCCGGCCGTGGCCGCTCGGAGATGTCACGCATCCCGTAATGCCGCCGTAGATGCTCCACCCACGCGTGGTTCGGATGCCGTATCTCGATATATGACCATGCCATCCGCTCGGACCGTAAACAGTTGCCGATCATTCGCCACTGGATCAAATCCATCACCGGCGAGTTCCCGCGATACGGCGGCAGCGCCCAAAGCCGGCTGACCGCCAGATGTTCACCGGCGCGCAACGGCGTGGTGGCACGCGCATGCGCCCACGCCATGGCCACGACGGGATCGGCCGTCAGCTCCTCCTCATCGAGTTCCGCCAACCGCAACCACGCGGAGAAAGCCACGGGCTCGCCGGTTTCAGTCCGCCGATACAGCCGGAACGCCTCCAGCTGACGTTCCGCCCAGAAGGCGGCACAGCCCGCGGACGCCGCACCCTCCGCTGCCGTCGCCACCCGGAGCAACGTGCCGACGTCCTCCTCCCGCAACGCCTCTTCCTGGAACTCGCCCTCGTCGTGGCGGCCGTGGAAACCGGCCGGCGCCCCGTTGTCGCGATGCAGGTAGAGCAGTGCCGCCACCGCGCCGAGCACGTCCACATCGCTCGCCGTGCGCACCCTCTCCGCCAGATGCGCATGAATGCGGTCGTGCATCACCGCGTACCCCTCGGGATCCCGCCATCGCAGGTCCGCCTCCAGCACCTCCCGCACCACGTCATGCGGAAACAGCCCGAGACTGCTCGACTCCACGAACGGCAACCGCCGCAACCACCGGAACAACGTCCCGGCGTCCTCCGGCAAGGCCGCCCGCAGCAGGTCCTCCGTCGTCATGTACGCATGCGCGCAGATCTCCAGAGCCTGCCGATGCGCCGCCGAAGGCAACTCGCCCACCAGCTGATCCAGCAACGTGGCCACCACGTCCTGATTCGGCATCCACCGCCTGCCGGCCCCGCCGTCCTTCACCGCCACGGCCGCCCCCAGCAGCAGCGCCAGCGGATGACCACCGGCGAAGGCCAGCAGCGGCTCGCGCAACTCGGCCGGCACCCCGGAGGAGTCCATCAGGGCCTGCGCATCTCCGGCCCGCAGGTCGCGCAGCGGCAGCACCTCCAGCGCCCCCGCCCATCCCGGATCCACCTGCCACCGCATATCCGGAGGGTTTCGCCCCGCGATCACCACCAGCACTCCCAAGGGCACCCGCGGCAGGAACCGCTCGCGCAGCCATCCCTCCAAGCCCTGAATTCGTTCGAAGTTGTCGACCAGCAGCACCGCGTCCGCATCGCGAAGCACCAGCTCGGCCTCAGGCTCGGACGCCGCGGGCGACGGCTCCAGCATGCCCCCGTCCACCATGGACACCGGCCGCCCCGCCACCGCCGCCTCGTAAGCGAACCGCCGCAACAGGGCCGACTTCCCGATGCCGCCGGGACCGTGCACGTACAGAACGCTGCAGCCGCCGCCGTACAACGCCGCGTTGAAGACCGCGAGCTCTTCCTCCCGCCCCACGAACGCCATCTCGCGCGCTGCTTGCAGGCGCCATCCCAGCGATCCGGACTTTCTGTTACTCCCCGATGACATGCCCCTGACCCCTCTCCGAACGCCCGAGCGATTACATGGGTGGACCCGGACCTGGGCTACAGCTGGTCCCAGTTCCCGACGACGTGGCCCACGCCGGGGTGGGGCCGTCGTCGTGGTGGCGTGCCGCCGCTGTCTGGGCGGTGCTCGAAGTGCCACCATTCGTTGTCGTAGATGCGGTAGAGGTCGTAGCGGGCGCCGTGTTCCTCGAGCCAGCGCGCGCCTTCGTGGGGGCGCACGTCCAGCGCGATGCCCTTGACGTGGTTGGATTCCGCCGGTGGTAACACGAGCATTCGTGCCAGGGCCGGGGAGCCGGAGCGGCGCACCTCCTCGTCGAACATCCGTAGTTGGACAAGAGGATCGCGGTATCCCGAGGTGAGGCCGATGAGCTGGCCGTGACGCCAGAGCGCCTCGGTGCGTGCCGCGACGAACGCCGCCATGGCGCCGTCGGTGAGCCCGGTGAGGTCCTCGGCGGGGAATCGCATCCGTAACGCCCAGCGGCAGGCCAGTTCGCGGGCGCGGCCGGGACGGCGAACGAACGCCACGGGCAGCAGGAGCACGGCGAGCACCAGCGTGACCGCGGCGTACAGCCGGTCCCGGGGCCGAGGTGGGATGGTGCGTGGTTCGTCCATGACGAACTACGATTGGCGCCGAATATGCGTGCGTTGTCCGCCGCATGTCACCGTTTGTCGACGGCGGCCACCGCCGGTGCGACCGTGACACAACCATGACACGACGCGGACGAGGCGGGGACACAGCCCGCCGACAGTGGATGGGGTTGACCGGCGGACGAGTTTACGGAGCGTGCTGTTGATACTCGGCGGCGTGTCGCGGGTGTTGTTGATCGAGGATGACCCGGCCGTGCGGGAGGGCCTCGAGCTGGCCCTGACCCGGCACGGGCACCGGGTGCGCGCGGTGGAGTCCGGCGAGCAGGGGCTGGACCGGCTGCGTGCGGACCTTCCCGACGTCGTCGTGCTCGATCTGATGTTGCCTGGCATCGACGGGTTCGAGGTCTGCCGCCGCATCCGGGCAGCCGGAGAGGTACCGATCATCATGCTGACCGCGCGCGGCGACGACATCGACGTGGTGGCCGGGTTGGAGGCGGGCGCCGACGACTACGTGGTCAAGCCGGTGCAGCCCAGGGTGCTCGAGGCACGCATTCGCGCGGTGCTCCGGCGGATCGGCCGGGACCAGGCGGAGCTGGAGCGGCACGGGGACCTGACCATCGATCGGGCCGGGCTGGTAGTCGCCAACCGCGGCGTGCCGGTCAGCCTCGCCCCGACCGAGCTGCGCCTGCTGCTCGAGCTCTCCGGCACGCCGGGCCGGGTGCACAGCCGTCAGCAGCTGCTGGAGTCGGTGTGGGAGCACGGGTATTTCGGCGACTCGCGTCTCGTGGACGCGTGCGTGCAGAGGTTGCGCGCGAAGATCGAGGTCGACTCGGCGGCGCCCGTCTACGTGCAGACGGTGCGTGGGTTCGGGTACCGGTTCGGGCCGGTGTGAGCCGCCGGTGACGCCTCGGCCGAGCCTGGGGCTGCGTGCCCGGCTGTTGTTCGCGTTCGCACTGCTGTGTGTGGTCACCGCGGCGGCGGTGGCCGGCGGGATCTACGTCCTGGCCCGCAACGACATCCTGCAGCGGACCCAGGATGCGGCGGTGCAGGCGATGAGAAGCCGCCTGGAGGCGCTCTTCCCGTTGCGGAGTCCGGCGCCGGGCCCGGCCGAACTCGACGAGATCGCCCGCACTGTGACCGACCGGTGCAGCTTCGCGGTCGCCGTCTACCACGAGGCGCACTCGCCGTCCGGCCGGCTGGGATGCGGGAGGCCGGGCGGGAACCCGCCGATCCTGGATCTCGGGGTGATTTCACCGGGGCTGCGGCAGGTGGTGGCCGGCGGCGAAGTCGCGTGGCAACGCGTGGTGTGGCAGGGCGAGCCCTTCCTGATCATCGGCGCGCCGTTGCTGATCGTCGAGCGGGACCGGACGACGCGGGTGTCCGGCATCGAGGTCTACACCGTGCGCAGCCTGCTTCCCGAACAGCGCAGCATCGACAGGCTCGCCGCGCGCGCCTGGCTCACCGGCGGGGCGGCCCTGGCGTTCGCGGTCGTCCTCGCGTTGCTGGCCACCCGTGGCGTGCTGCGCCCGGTGCGCGAGCTCGGCCGGGCGGCACGCCTGCTGGGCGAGGGCGAGCTGCGGACCAGGATCGCGGTCAGCGGCTCCGATGAGCTGGCCGACGTGGCACGCACGTTCAACAACACCGCCGCGGAGCTGGAACGGCACGTCAAGCAGCTCCGCGAGATGGAGGCCGACGCCCGCCGGTTCGTGGCCGACGTGTCCCACGAGCTGCGCACCCCGCTGGCCGCGCTCGCCGCGGTCGCCGACGTCCTCGACGAGGAGGCGGCCGGGCTGCCCGAGCCCGCCGGCAGGGCGGCCAGGCTGGTCAGCCAGGAGACGCTCAACCTCACCGGGCTGGTGAACGACCTCATCGAGATCAGCAGGTTCGACTCCCGCGTCGCGGGCCTCGTGCTGAACGAGGTCGACGTGGCCGAGCTGGTGCGCTCGACCTTGCATGCCCGGGGCTGGTCGGAGCCGGTGCACACCGAGCTTCCACCCGCGGTGACGGCACGGCTGGACCCGCGCCGAGTGGACGTCATCCTCGCGAACCTGGTCGGCAACGCCCTGCGGCACGGCGAACCACCGGTGTCGGTACGGCTTTCCGCCGACCCGCACTGGATCGCTCTCGAGGTCCGCGACCACGGACCGGGGCTGGACGAAGCGGTGCTGCCGCACGTGTTCGACCGGTTCTACAAGGCCAACGCGGCCAGGGCCAGGTCCGAGGGCAGCGGTCTCGGCCTCGCCATCGCGCGGGAGAACGCGCGCCTGCACCGAGGCGACCTCACCGTCACCAACGCCCCGGACGGCGGCGCCGTCTTCACGCTGCGCCTGCCACGCCAGGCACACGATCCGGACGGAGGCCCCGAGTGAGAACCGGGCTCGCCCGCCGCGTGCTCGCCGCGGGCCTCATATCGCTCGTCGCCGTGGCCGGCTGCGGCGTGCGGCCCAGCGACGTCATCCCCGCCGGCGACCCGCCGAGCGGAGCCGTCGAACCAATCACCACGATCACCCTCTACCTGGTCGAGAACGACCGACTCAGCGCGGTGACGCGGCCCGTTGGTGGTCCGCTGTTCCAGGCGGACACGCTCGCGCTGCTGGCAGCCGGACCCACCGCGAGGGAACAGGCGCACGGACTCACCACCGACGTCCCGCCCGAAGCCGGCCCGTTCACGGTGACCGCCATGCCGGGCCGCGACTTGGTGGTGACTCTGTCCACTCCGGCCGACGAACTGTCCGCACTGGCCGTCGAGCAGATCGTGTGCACGGCCGCCGCCGCGGCGTCGGAACGCCCCGCCCAGGTCACCGTCATCGGTGCAGGGCAGAGCGTCGGCCCCCGGAACTGCCCGGGGTAACCCTCTTCGGCGCCTTCCGAGCCGGCGCGCTGATCGGCAAGATCGCCGAGAGGCCGGCGCAGGTCACTGAGGAGGACTTGGCTGCGGCGAAGGCGTCGGGCTGCACCGAGGAGCAGCTTTTCGAGTTGGTGGTATGCGCTGCGGTCGGTCAGTCCGCCCGGCTGTTTGAAGCGGGACTGGCGGCCCTGGCCGAGGCGACCGCCGAGGGGAGGCCGAATCATGCGCCTTGACGTCCTCAACCACGGTTATGGCCCCGGAACCAAGCTGCTGTTCGCGCTCATCCTTCTGTTCTCCGGGCACCCGGTACCGGACGCCGCCAAGCTGGTCTACTACCGGCCCGATTTCTACGGCGCCCGGGCCAAGGAGTTCACCCACGAGGCGATGCGCGGGCCGTCCGCCTGGTCGGTGGGCGACCGGGAGTTGATGGCGGCCTACGTGTCCAAGGTGAACGAATCCGCGTTCTGCGTCGGCGCGCACACCGCGACCGCAAGGCAGGCGTACCAGGACGGGCCACGAGTCGCGGCGGTGCTGGCCGACCTGGAATCGGCCCCTGTCGCAGAGCCGCTGCGTGCAACACTGCGGATGCTCGGCAAGCTGACCCGGGAGGGAAAGGTCAGCGCCGAGGACGTGCGGGAGGTGCTGGCCGCCGGTCTTCGAGGCAGGAGCCAAGTACCTGCTCAAGCGGGGTTACCGGTAGCCCACTCAGCGCGTGGAGCACGGACAGATGACCGCCACCCGGTGAGCCGGTGCTGAGAAACGAAAGCCCGCACTATTACGACACGCAGAAGAGGGGCCCGCACGCGCGGCGCCGACGCTCCTGCGTCCTCGCACTGATCGGCGGGTGCGTGTCGCCCGGGCATCGACCGATCGTCCCATCGCGTCCGCGGTACCTCCACAGCACTCCGCCGTGCCGACTACATCCACCACCTGCCAGTTGCTCCAGACGCGGGCAGTAACGACCGCGGCTTCTCCATGAAGACGCTTCCTAGGCCGCGCACGTGTAGCCGGCCGGCGCCTGGGTGTTCCCCGCGGGCCGGGTGGCCTGGAAGCCGAACGTGGTGCTCTGGCCGGGCGCGAGCGCGCCGTTGTGCCCGGCGTTGCGGAAGGTCACCGTCTGCCCGCTGGTGGTCGGCGTGGCGTTCCACGACCCGGTGAGGGCGTGCCCGACAGGCAGGGTCAGGGTCACCGTCCAGCCGTTGATCGCCGACGTACCGGAGTTGGCGACCGTTACGGGCTGGATGACGTACCCGGTGCCCCATTGGGTCTGGGTCGTGGGCGTCACCGTGCAGCCGCCCGTGCCGCCGCCGCCCGAGCCGGTCGTGACGGTGACCGTGTTGGACAGGGGGGAGACGTTGCCGGCCGCGTCGCGGGCGCGGACCTGGTAGCGGAACGTGGTGCTCGAGGCCAGCCCCCCGTCCGTGTACGAGGCCGTGGCCGACGTGCCGATCTGCGCGAACGAGCCGCCCGACGCCCCCGGCGCGCGCAGGACGTCGTAGCCGCTCACGCCCACGTTGTCGGTCGAGGCGCCCCACGCCAGCGTGATCGCGCTCGCCGTGGTGCCCGACGCGGACAGGGTGCCGGGCGTCGTGGGCGGGCTCGTGTCGTTGCCGCTGGTCGCCCTCGGTACGCGGATGATGCGGTCGTCCTGCGCCACCGGCGTGCCGCGTCCGTCCCGGTTGCTGGTGGCCACCCACAGCCATCCGTCGGGCCCGACCGCGACCGCGCGCAGCCGTCCGTAGGCCGACCTGAACTCGGCGACCGGCGTCCCCGCCGTCCCACCGCTGGTCAGCGGCACCGCCCAGATCCGCTGGCCGCGCAGCGCCGCCGCGAACAGCGTGTCGTTGGCGTACGCCAGCCCGCTGGGGGAGGCCTCGGCCGTCGTCCAGGTGACGATCGGGCTGCGGAAGGAGCTGTTGCCGCAGTTGCCCTCGCACGTGGGCCAGCCGTAGTTGCCGCCGGCCACGATCTGGTTGACCTCGTCCCAGGTGTTCTGGCCGAACTCGGTGGCGTACATCCTGCCCTGCGCGTCCCAGGCCAGGCCCTGCACGTTGCGGTGTCCGTAGCTCCAGACCCGAGACCCGGAGAACGGGTTGTCCGAGGGGATCCCGCCGGTCGGGGTCATGCGCAGGATCTTGCCGGCGGGCGTGTTGAGGTTCTGCGCGTTGGCGGTGTTGCCGGCGTCGCCGGTCGCCACGTACAGCATGCCGTCAGGACCGAACGCGATCCGGCCGCCGTCGTGGATCGTCGCGCTGGGCACCCCGGAGAAGATCACGGTCTGGGTCTGCGGCGCGCTGAGCGTCAACCTGACCAGGCGGTTGTCGCCGGCGGTGCTGGTGAAGTACGCGTACACGTAGCCGTCCTGCGCGTACGTCGGCGACACCGCCAGGCCGAGCAGCCCGCTCTCCCCCGACGCGCTGACCCCGCTGATCGTGGCCACCGCGCTGGGCGTCTGTCCCGGGCGGACCTGCATGATCCGTCCCGTGTTGCGCTCGGACACGAGGCCGCTGCCGTCCGGCAGGAACGCCATCGCCCAGGGCACCTGCAACCCGGTGACGGACACCTCCGCCCTGGAGAAGTCGAACCCGCCCACGACCTGCGCGTGCGCTGCGGGCGCGTGGATCGTCGTGGCGAGCAGGGCCAGGATCGCGGCCAGAGCGGCTGGCAGACGCATGACGGACTCCTTGACGGGGTCACCGTACGGATGTCAGCACCGTAGGCGTACAGCCCCTCATCCCTCAATCGTCGCCCCGGCCGGATCCTCGCCATCTGGGAGAACTGGCGACCGACCCGTGAAACTTTCAATCAGAGCCGGCGTTTCCTGGTCAGATGGCGGCGGGCACCTGACCAGCCGAGGGCAGCCGGTCACGCCGATCCAACCGCCTGACGGCCAGTGCCGAGGTCAGCCCCGCCACAGCCAGCAGCAGCCACGGCAGGCCGGCCAGCCCGCGCGAGCGAGCCACGTCCACCAGAGCCCCGGCCAGCAGGTTTCCGGCCAGGAGGCCGACGCCGGACAGCAGGTTGTACAGCCCGTAGTAGGTGCCGATCAGCCGATCCCCGGCCATGTCGGCGATGGTGGCCATCTCGAACGGGAAAGCGACCAGCGTGCCCACGGTGAGCAGCAGGGTGCACGCCACGATGGACACCAGGGCCCACACCGGCGGAAAAGGCAGGTGCGCCACCGCTGCGGGTGGCAGGAACGCGAGTCCCATCAGGGCCAGGCCGCGGCTGATCGCCTGGCCGCGGCGCCACCGGGCCGAGCACCAGGCGGTCAGGCGCACCTGGGCGGCGATACCGACCAGCGCCGAGATCGCGTACAGCGCCATCACCCCCTCTTCGCCGCCGCCGAGGCGGTCCACCTCCAGCGGCAGCGCCAGATACATCTGATACGACAGCGCGTACGAGGCGATCATCGCCGCGGCGAAGGAGACGAAGGCCCGATCCCCGAACGCCTGCCGCCAGTCGCACAGCACAGGCCGACGCTCTCCCGCAGGGCCACGCCGGATCGGAAGGCACAGGCCCTGCAGGACGGTCAGCACCGCGAAGACCGCCGCGGCGGACAGGCACACGGCGGTGAACCCGCCGTTCAGCAGCGCGATGCCGGCCAGCGGGCCGAGCAGGATGCCGCCCTGGTAGAACACGTTGAACACGGCGAACGCCGCCACCTTGCGCTCGCCGGCCTCGCACGCGAGATAGGCCCGGGCCGCGGGGTTGAACAGCGCTCCGGCGAACCCTGTGACGACGGCGGCCAAGATGAGCAGTGGCAGCGACGTTGTCAGCCCGAACAGGGCGAACCCGACGGTCCGCAACGCGCACCCGAGCATGATCAGCGGCTTGTAACCGAGCCGGTCCGCCAGGGTGCCGCCGATCAGGAACAGGCCCTGCTGGCTGAAGCTGCGCAACCCCAGGATCAGCCCGATCGTCCAGGCGGCCAGGCCCGCGCCGGTGGACAGATGCTGGGCGAGGTAGGGCATGAGCATGTAGAAGCCGAGGTTGATGCCCGCCTGGTTGATCTGCAGGAGCTGGATCGGCCGGTCGAAGGAGCGGAACTCGGCCAGCACGCCCCTCACCGCTGACCTGCCAGCGGGTCGCTCACGTCGGTGCAGCGTGTCCAGCGGTGCACTTCCCGCTCGGCCGGTACGCGCAGCCGCTCACGGCGGCCCTGCTGCCAGCCGCCGATCGGGTGCGGCTCGGTGACGATCTCCAAGCGCGCACCGTAGGAGGCCAGCAGCCGGCACATCAGCGGCTCCATACCGGGGTCTCCCACCAGCACCACCGGATGGCCGTAGACGATACCGGCCAGGGCCAGGCCGAGCCCCAGAGTGCCGCTGGTCGACTCGATGATCGTCGAGCCTGGCTGGAGGTCTCCCCGAGCCCGGGCCTGACGCACCATGTGCAGGGCGGGGCGGTCCTTGATGCCGCCCGGATTGAAGCCTTCGAGCTTGGCCCAGAAACCTCCACCGCCCGGCACGAACGGCCCGGAAATGAAGGCCAGTGGCGTATTGCCGACCGTGAGAGAAAGCGCGGAATAGCCGACGGATGGCGCCTGTTGCGGGCGCGCGAAAGTCGCTTGCGATGACATTGGTGAATCCCTGAAGTGAGTGACGCGATTCGCGGCGTGACGGGATGACCGCGAACCTCGGCGGACAGCGGGCAGATTGATGAAGGCCACGAGTCCTATATGCGCATCACGCAGAGATTTTCCCAACAGGGTGCCGTAAGGCGGCAGGTGTCCGCCAGAGCTGACGAAGTCTCGGCGGCAAGGTGAGGGCAATTGACGGACAGAGCCGCAAGCTCGATCACGGGAATCGGGGTGCCGGTCGGCTTGATCGCCGAGCAGTCCTGTTCGGTCCCATGCTGGTGGCCCGCCGGCAGCTCACGATGCAAGCACCGTGCGCCCTGCTCGGCGGCTGCGAGACCGCCGTCTGCCAGGTGAGTGCTATGGGCGATGGGCTCCGACAGCTCCACCGCCGCGCAGGCGCCGCCGTGAGCGAACACCACACTGACCACCAAAGTGATCGCGAGCACCGCATGCGCCACCAGCCGACCGGCACCGGATACGGCCGAGCGGCGGATGGGGGCTGTTCGTGTCGCGAGCATCACGAGTGGTAATGCCCGCGAGCCGGCTGGACGCGCTCAGCAATAGCAAAGCTTCCGGTAAAGGCTGCGCCTTTAGGCGGCACGTCGGGCGCACCGACGATGATCACGGGGTTGTGTGTCATCCGCGCCATGTCCCGCCATTCGAGCCGTATTCGCCGACACGAAGAATAGGAACGTCGTGCCGTACGAAATATCGGCCACACTGGCAAAGCGCAGTGGACATGGGTGCCGCTGGTGAATGCCGCTGATATCAGGTGGAGTGCTCTATGACCCTGTCAAGACGCCGGATCGTCGCCGGGCTCGGCATGCTGGCCGCCGGCGCCCTGTCTCGCCCCGTGCCCCGCCCCGCCACGACCGAGACACCGCTGTCGAACGAGCTGACCGTGCCGCACGGTGTCGCTCCCGAGCAACTGGCCCGAGACGAGCGCTTCTGGGGCACTGTGGCCAGGCAGTTCCACCGCGCAGGTGAACACCCATCGCACTTGACAGGTGATCTGAATCATCCCAATCTTGCACATATGAACAGCTCTTCAGATGAGGGTGTGTTGGCCGTGGACGGCTGTCCCGTCAAGGTCGTCGACGCAGAGCGGGTCGCCGCCGTGCGTGAGCGGATGCCCGCCCTGGACGATCTCACCGACACGGCCGACGTCTTCGGCCTGCTGTCCGACCCCGGCCGACTGCGGCTGCTGGTCGCCCTGCTGGACGGCGAACTGTGCGTGTGCGACCTCGCCGCGGTGACGGGCCAGAGCGAGTCCGCCGTCTCCCACGCCCTGCGTCTGCTGCGCGCGCACCGCATCGTCGCCGCGCGCCGCGCCGGCCGGATGGCCTACTACCGGCTGGCGGATCCACACGTTCGGATGCTGCTCGACCTGGCGCTCGCCCACACCGAGCACACCGACGCCATCCACCCCGAGCGCGACGGGACACCGTGATGGGCACCGGACACGGGCACGGACACGGACATGGACATGGGGACGGGCACGCGGGCACTCGTCACCGCTGGCGGCTGGCGGTCTCCTTCGCCCTGATCGGCGCGTTCTTCGTGGTCGAGCTCGCGTTCGGCCTGCTCTCCGGCTCGCTGGCGCTGCTGTCGGACGCCGGCCACATGGCCGCCGACGTCGTCACGCTCGGCGCCGCGCTGGTCGCGACCAGGATCGCCGTCCGCCCCGACACCACCGGCCGGCGCAGCTACGGCTCCTACCGGGCCGAGGTGTTCGCCTCGCTGCTCGCTGTCGTGCTGATGCTGGTCGTCGCTCTGTACGTGGTCATCGAGGCCATCGGACGCATCGGCGGCCCAGCCGAGGTCTCCTCCGGGCCGATGATCGTCGTCGGTGCCATCGGCCTGGCCGTCAACCTCGTCGCCCTGCTGTTGCTGCGCTCAGGCGCGAGCGAGAGCCTCAACGTCAAGGGCGCCTACCTGGAGGTCGTGGCCGACACCGCCGGGTCGGTCGGCGTCATCGCCGCGGGCGCCCTGGTGGCCGCCACCGGCCAGGCGTTCTGGGACACCCTCATCGCGCTGGCCATCGGCGTCTTCGTCGCCGTCCGCGCCGTCGCCCTCGCCCGCCAGGTGTTCGCAGTCCTCGGCCAGCACGTCCCCGAAGGTCTCGACGCCACCGCCGTCGCCGCCGACCTGGCCGCCATTGACGGCGTCCGCGACGTGCATGACCTGCACCTGTGGACGCTGACCTCGGGCATGAACGTCGCCACCGCCCACCTGGTCACCGGCGACTCCGGCGACAACCACGCGGTCCTGGACCAGGCGCGCGACCTGCTACGCCGACGCCACGGTGTCGCCCACGCCACCCTGCAGGTCGAACCGGCCGACCACCACGGCTGCGACGAACTGGGCTGGTGACCCCGGTACGCCAGCCCGCTTTGACGACGTACGCGGCTCGGGCTGGAGTTCAAGCTCGATGAGCATTCGCCCGAGCACGCCGGCCGCGCGGTATGCCTCAGCAGCAGGGCGACGCCGCGGTGCCCTGGGCAGCCTCGGCCACCTGCTGCTCGCCAGCCGCGCCTACTGGTTCACCAGCAGCACCAGCTTCGCCAACCCCGCCGTCACCCTGGGCCGGGCCTTCACCGACACCTTCGCCGGAATCGCCCCTGCTTCGGTGCCCGGCGGCACCTCGGGTGCATCAGCAGTCTTTCGACTACCGACACAAGGATGGTGCACCAGTGAGCGTCACCACGAACCTGGACAGGACGGCCGGCTGAACGGGTACGTTCTGCGGTGGTGGCGGCCCACCACCGTTTCGATGGGCGGCCCATCCGTGACTTCGTTCCGATCTGCGCCGAGCGGATCGCCACAGAAGAACTGCGCCGGTCGGCCTCCTAGCGCTGATGTCTCTGCACGCCCGAGGAAGGCCAGATGGCCGGGCACTTCCAGTCAACGCCTCCGACCTGGATGCGGATACGGGCGGTGTCAGCCC
>NZ_JBAHWD010000099.1:0-2264 GCF_037044575.1 Nonomuraea sp. LPB2021202275-12-8
CTTCCGCCAGTGCTTCCGCTCAGCTCTTCCGCTCACTCAGGACGCAGAACTCGTTGCCTTCCGGGTCGAGGAGGGTCACCCAGTGCTGCTCGTCCTGCACGGTGTCGAGGCGCCGGGCACCGAGGGAGAGCAGCCGGGCGACCTCGGCCACCTGGTCGTCGGGGCGGAAGTCGGGGTGGAGCCGGTTCTTCGACGTCTTGCCCTCGGGGACAGGCACGAAGAGCAGCCCCGGCATCCGGTCCGGCTCAGGCCGGATCTCGATGATCTCCTCAGATTCGTCGACCACAACCCAGCCGAGAGCCTCGGCCCACCAGCGCCCGAGAGCGACAGGGTCGGCGGAGTCAACGATGATCTGTTCCCATTCCAGTGCCATGGGCTTGAGCATAGACAAGACCGGCGGCCCGGCCCGCAAGGGGTCGAGCCGAGCTACGAGCAGAAGCGGCCAACGGTCGATCATGTTCGTGATCTCGGAAGTGGACTGGGCGAGTTTCGGAGTCCTGGAGTGCGGAATCTCGGAAGTACAGCCTGGAATCCACTTCCGAGATTGGCTCATCTCAGAAGTACGGCTGGCCCCGAGTCGTACGGCGGAGCTCGAACCCCACTGGCCCTCTGAACGCGGCGCCAGGATCGGGCTGCAGCGCATCAATTCCCGCTTCGCCGCCTACCGCGACGCGCTCGGCCTCGATCCCGGACTGGACTTCCACGGGCTGAGACGCTCCTACGTCACCCACCTCATCGAGGCGGGCCGCGACCCGCTGTTCGTCCAGTTCCAATGCGGCCACGAGCACGCCAGCACGACGTCTCTCTACACCTGCGTTTCTTCCGACTTTCGCACCCGCACCCTGCGCCGGGCCCTGGACGAGACCTTGGCAGCCGCCCTCGAACCCGCTAGGAGATCCCGATGAAACGCCAGGTCAGCTACCAATGGCGGCTGCGCGAAATCATGGCCGCCCACGGCATGTTCACCATCAGCGACCTGGTCCCGCTGCTGGCCGAGCGGGGCATCGACCTGTCGGTATCTCAGGTGCACCGGCTGGCCACCGGCATTCCGGAACGGCTGTCGCTGCCCGTGCTCGCCGCGCTCTGCGACATCTTCACCTGCACCCCCGGCCGAGCTGATCGCCACCAAGGCCGAGAACGCCGTCGTCCGCAAGACCGCTACCGACAACGGCCCGGTGAACCTCAACGCCAGGCGACCGACCCGCGCCCGCCTCCGCCCAGAAGCATGAACATACCGCCGCTGGCCTGCGACAACTGCGGGACCGAAGGGTGGAGATACCGGCGCGGGCTCTGCGGCCCGTGCGCCCTGGCCGCCGACCTGCGGGCCGTCCTGGACGGCGGGGACGGCGGCATCCGGCCCGAGCTGCTGCCCTTCTTCGAGGGCTTCCGCACGATGACCAATCCCCGGGCAGGCATCCAATGGATCTTCACCCCGCACGTTCACCAGATGCTCCGGAGCCTGGCCGACCCGGCAACGCCCATCACCCACGAGGCGCTGGATGAGATGTCACCCTGGCGCTCGGTCGCCTACCTGCGGGACCTGCTGATGCTGCACGGCGTTCTGCCTCGCGTCGACCGGCACCTTATTCTGTTCCAGCGGTGGCTTCGCGACACCCTCACCGAGATCACCGACCCTGACCACCAGCACGTCATCACCAGGTTCGCCACCTGGCACGTGCTGCATCGACTCCGGCGCTTCGCCGAGCGCGGGCCGGTCACCGCCACGCAAACGGACTCGGGCCGCGCCGAGGTCAGGCAAGCCATCGCGTTCCTGAATTGGCTCAGCCAGCGTGGTCGTGAGCTGTCGAGCTGCGGCCAAGCTGACATCGACGCCTGGTATGCCGGCGCCTACAACGCTCGCCGACGCACCCATGCCTTCCTGCGATGGGCCATGCGCGCCAAGCGCCTGCACCGGATGACCCTCCCGCACCAGACCACCACCAACCCGGCGCCCATCAGCCAGCACCAGCGCCTGGCCATGCTCCGCCGTCTCCTCTGAGGTTCCCCCCGAGGTGAGGACATCCCCGACAATGGATCTTGGTCCATAGAGGGGAGCCTTCGGGTGGCACGACCGTCGAAGTTCGGCGATGAGTTCAAGCGAGACGCGGTGAGGCTGGTCCGTACGACGGGCCGGACCTGCGCCGATGTGGCGCGGGAGCTCGGGATGAACCGCGAGACCTTGCGGACATGGGTGCGTGAGGCCGAGTCCGAGGACGACATGTCGGGCGGAGGCTTGGGCAAGGCCGAGCGCGACGAGCTAGCCC
>NZ_JBAHWD010000100.1:0-2169 GCF_037044575.1 Nonomuraea sp. LPB2021202275-12-8
TGTCAACGACGTCTGAAATTGGACCCAGCAGCGACGCGTGAAAACGGACCCGTCTGGATGGTCTTCAGTCGTTGGTCTTGGCCGCTGGGACGCGGCCGAGGTCTCGGTCTTTGAGGCGGTAGCTGTCTCCCTTCATCGAGATGACTTCGGCGTGGTGGACGAGGCGGTCGATCATCGCGGCGGCGACGACGTCGTCGCCGAAGACCTCTCCCCAGCGGCCGAAGGGCTTGTTGCTGGTGACGATCAGGCTGGCTCGTTCGTAGCGGCTGGAGACGAGCTGGAAGAACAGGTTGGCTGCCTCGGCCTCGAACGGGATGTAGCCGACCTCGTCGATGATGAGCAGCGGGATGCGGCCCAGGCGGATGAGTTCTTCCTGCAGCCGGCCCGCGTGATGGGCGTCGGCGAGCCGGCCGACCCATTCGGCGGCGGTGGCGAACAGGACGCGGTGTCCGGCCTGGCAGGCGCGGATGCCCAGCCCGATGGACAGGTGGGTCTTGCCGGTGCCGGGCGGGCCGAGGAAGACGACGTTCTCCTTGGCCGTGACGAAGTCCAGGGTGCCCAGGTGGGTGATGGTGTCGCGTTTCAGGGAGCGCTGGTGGTCGTAGTCGAACTCCTCCAGGCACTTGCGGGCGGGGAAGCGGGCCAGGCGGATGCGGCCTTCCCCGCCGTGCGCCTCGCGGGCGGCGACCTC
The DNA here is from genome assembly GCF_037044575.1 of Nonomuraea sp. LPB2021202275-12-8. NCBI lineage: Bacteria > Bacillati > Actinomycetota > Actinomycetes > Streptosporangiales > Streptosporangiaceae > Nonomuraea > Nonomuraea sp. LPB2021202275-12-8. The sequence goes on from NZ_JBAHWD010000100.1 coordinate 692, forward strand.
GCGTTGCAGGCAGGCGGCGAGGAACTCCTCATGCGTCCATTCCTCGGCGCGGGCGCGCTCAGCCAGCCGCTCGACCGCGGCGGCGAGTGAGGGCGCCTTCAGCGCGCGGGTCAGGTAGGCCAGTTCGGAGGCGATGTTGCGGCTGGTGTTCTTTGCGGCCATCACATTGCCTCCTCGTCGGTGCCGGTCAGGCCGAACAGGTCGTCGTAGTCCGACAGCCGGCGCTGTTGGACTTCGGTCAGCGCCGCGGGGAGCGGGGCCAGGCGCCGGCCGCGGAAGGCTCGGGCGGCGGCCAGGTGCTCCGGGTCGGTGAGCGTCTGGTGGGCTGCCCAGCAGCGTTCGTGCCGGGCGACGTTCGCGCTGCCGCAGGTCACGGTGACGTGCTCGAGATCCGCCCGGATCTCGACCAGGCGACCGATCGCGGCCGGATGGACGGAGTAGTCGTTGGCGTTCAGCCGGACGTAGTGATCGCGCGGCAGCCTCGCCGAGGTGCTCCAGCCGATCTGCGGAGCAGCCGCCGGCAGGGCGACCATCGCGGCCAGGTCGGCTGCCAGCCGGTCCAGCGGCCGGCATTCGATCCGGCGGTGATGGCGGGCGTTGGCCAGTTCCAGCCAGGCGTCGAGCTGGGTGTTGAAGTCGGCCGGTGAGGCGAACGCCCGACCGGGCAGAAACGACGTCTCCAGGTAGCCGTTGGCGCGTTCGACCAATCCTTTGGCCTCCGGGTCGGCGGGCCGGCACTGCAGCACCTGGATGCCCAGGCTGCCACGGAAGGCATCCATCGCCGCCGTCAGCTGCGGCTTTCCCGCATTCCAGCGGCCGATCGCGGACTCGTTGTCCCAGACCAGCTTCTTCGGCACAGCGCCCAGCCGCTGCAGCAGCATCCAGTGCCCGGCGATCAGGTCCGGCGCCTGCCGGGTCGGGATCATGCGGGCGCTGATCCACCGGGAGTAGCCCGACACCATGACCAGCACCGGCGGCCGTCCCGCCTGCCCGTATCCCAGCGGGACGTCGACCGGCGGGAACCACAGATCGCACTGCGCCAGCTCACCCGGCTGATAGGTCGTGCGCGAGGCCGGGTCCGGCGGCCTGAACAGCGGCCGCAGCTCCCGCACCCGGTCCTTCAGCACCGTCTGGGACCTGGTCCAGCCGATCCGTTCCGCGATCACCGTCGCGGGCATGTCCGGCCACTGGCCGAGCAGTTCCCGGATCTGTGGTTCGACCGCGTCCACGATCGACCCCTTCGGCTTGCGCACATACTTCGGCGGCTCGTCCGAGGCCAGCGCCCGCCGCACGGTGTTACGCCCCACTCCGAGCTTGCGGGTGATCGCCCGGATCGGCATTCCCTCTGACTTGTGCAAGCGGCGGATCTCCGCCCAGTCCTCCACGTTCAGCACCTCTCTCGCTATAGCCCTGCCGGGCCGTGAGGTGGGTCCGTTTCCAGACGTCCGTAGAGGGTCAGTTTTCAGCCGTCGCCGTCA
>NZ_JBAHWD010000101.1:0-2158 GCF_037044575.1 Nonomuraea sp. LPB2021202275-12-8
AGGCGAGCTGCGTGACCGGCTGGCCGAGCGGCTCCCGCCGTACATGATCCCCGAACAGCTCACCCAGCTTCCGAACCTCCCGCTCAGCGCCAACGGCAAGATCGACCGCGCCGCCGTACAGACCGTGCTCGGCGAGCACCTCGCCGAGCACGTGGCGCACTTCGACCCGCCCAACCCCGGCGTGGAGAGCGCCGTGGCCGGGATCTGGGCCGAACTGCTGGAGCTGCCCGCGGTCGGACGCGACCAGAACTTCTTCACCCTCGGCGGCGACAGCCTGCTGGCCACCCGCCTCATCACCCGCCTGCGCGCGGCCGGCGTCGCGGGCGCCGAGCTGACGAACCTCTTCGACCACCCCGAACTGGCAGCGTTCGCCCGGACCGTCCGGCTGGGCGAGGAGCAGGCTCCCGAACAGCCCGCCCTGCGCGCCGACCCGGAACACCGGCACGACCCCTTCCCGCCCACCGACGTGCAGCGCGCGTACTGGATCGGCCGCACCGACGACTTCGCGCTCGGCGGCGTCGGCTGCCACTTCTACACCGAGTACGACCTGGCCGGGCTCGACCTGCCCCGCCTGGAGGCCGCGTGGAACCGGCTCGTCGAACGGCACGAGATGCTGCGCGCGGTGTTCCTGCCCGACGGCACCCAGCGCATCCTGCCCGAGGTGCCACGCCTGAGGATCCCGGTCACCGAGGCTCGCGACGATCCCGACGAGGCGCTCGCCGGACTGCGTGCGGCCATGTCGCACCAGCTCATCGACGCCACCCGCTGGCCCCTGTTCGACGTGCGGGCCGTGCGGTACGACGAGGACCGCACCCGGCTCGGCGTCAGCTTCGACAACATCATCCTGGACGCGCTCAGCACCATGACCGTGCTGCGCGAGCTGACCGTCCTCTACCACGACCCGGACGCCGAGCTCCCGCCGGTCGGCCCGTCCTTCCGTGACTACGTGCTGTCGGTCAAGCCCGGCCCCGAGGCGCTGCGGCGCGCCGAGGAGTACTGGTCGGCCAGGGTCGCCGAGCTGCCGCCCGCGCCACAGCTCCCCCTGGCGCTGGACCCGGCTCGCGCCGGCCGCCCGCGCTTCACCCGCCGCCAGGTCCGCGTCCCCGCCGAGCAGTGGCAGGCGGTCAAGGACACGGCTCGGCGGCACGGCCTGACCCCCTCGACGGTGCTGGCCACCACGTTCGCCGAGGCGCTCGGCGCGTGGAGCGCCCGCCGCGACATGACGATCAACCTCACGCTGTTCGACCGCCGCGAGGTGCACCCGGACATCGACGCCGTCCTGGGCGACTTCACCTCCCTGCTGCTGGTCGCCTACGAGCCGGGGGAGACCTGGCTGGACAGCGCGCGCCGCCTCCAGCGCCGGGTGGTCCGCGACCTGGAGCACAGCGACGTCTCCGCGCTGTGGGTGATGCGTGAGCTGGCCAGGAGCACCGGCTCGGCCGACGTCTCGATGCCCGTGGTGTTCACCAGCACGCTCGGCGTGACCGGTGAGGACGGCGCGCTGACCGGCACGCTCTTCGCCGACCCGCTCTGGGGCGTGTCGCAGACGCCGCAGGTCTGGCTGGACCACCAGGTGGTCGAGGTGGACGGCGGTCTGCTGGTCAACTGGGACGCGGTCGAGGAGCTCTTCCCGCCCGGCGTGCTGGACGGCATGTTCGCGGCCTTCGCCGGCATGCTGGAGCGCCTGTCCACCGACGACTGGGACACCGCCGTGCCGTGCCTCACCCCGGCCGAGCAGCTCGTCACCCGCGTCGGCGCCAACTCCACCGCCGCCCCCGTCCCCGACGGCGCGCTGCACGCGCGCTTCTTCGAGCGTGCCCGCCGCGATCCAGCTCGTGTAGCGATATGTCCGGATATCTCGTATGGCGAGCTGGCCGAACGGGCGTTGCGCGTGGCCGGCTTCGTCCACGAGCAGGGCGTGCGGCCCGGTGAGGCCGTCGCGGTCCGCCTGCCGAAAGGCCCCGACCAGGTGGCCGCGGTCCTGGGCGTGCTCGCCGCCGGCGCGCTCTACGTGCCCATCGGCGTCGACCAGCCGGACCTCCGCCGGGAGCGGATGCTCCGCCGGGCCGATGTGCGCCTGGAGATCACCGAGCTGCCCGATGCGGCGCCGTTGGTGGGTCCGGTGGAGGTGGATCCGGGGGCGGGGGCGTATGTGATC
>NZ_JBAHWD010000102.1:0-2069 GCF_037044575.1 Nonomuraea sp. LPB2021202275-12-8
ACGAGCTGGCGTGATGCGCCGGGCTGCGCCACGCAATCCCTTCACCTTGCTGATCGGTTCTGCAGATGAAGCCTTCCCGGATCGCCTGTTTCCGGCCCGTGCGCGGGGGTGTTGGCTCGAGGCGAACAAGTTCGACTGTCGGCGCCGTCAATCTTGCGGCGGCCGGCCCCCTGCTTCGACCGGTCCGGAAGACCGATCCCGCGCAGACATCGATTAGCTGCACTAGGAGTTCGGTCATGGGCATCATCGCCTGGATCATCCTCGGATTGGTAGCCGGACTGGTGGCCAGAACGCTGGTCCCCGGCAAAGACCCGCAAGGGCTGATCCTCACCTTCGTGCTCGGCGTCGCCGGCGCACTGCTGGGCGGCTTCGTGGCCACGCAGCTGTTCCACATCTCGGGTATTCAGGGGTTCTTCAACCTGTCGACGTGGGTCTGCGCCATCGTCGGCGCGGCTGTTCTGCTGCTCGCCTACAACCTGTTCACCGGGCGGCGTTCTGGTCGCGGGGTGGGCCGCCGATGACAGCGGGCGAGCGCCGCGGCACGGGCGCGACTTGAGGTCCATCGTCAGTCGTACTGCGCCATCGTCATCGGGGCCATCGTCACGTTCGCGCTGAACGAACGGGACCCGCGAAGAGCGGTTCGCTCCCTCGGCGTCAAGCCACTCAGCCCGCAGGCCCGGCAGTGCCACAGCGCGCGGTGGACCAAACCGCAGGAGCAGTTCGTGGACGCGCCAGTCCCGGCGTAGGCGAGGCCGATCAACTGGTGATGGTGGCCATGGCCAGGAGCTCTCTGACCCATCGGTGGTGCACGGTCGCGCTCCTGCACCATTACAGGAAGGCCCGCCACGCCGCGCGTGACGAAGCCTCCGCCGAGGATCGTGCACTACCGCGTCCTGTTCGAGGAACTCCCCGACGACAGCGCCCCGCCGCCCGTGACCACCACCCGACCCTGCACGGCGACCCCGAGAGAGTTGATCGCATGGACACCCGCCACGACGAGGACCAGATCACCGACATACCGCCACCTCGACCCACGCCCGTTCTCGACCACGAAACTTCGCCGGCCACCACCTCCGACAAGCTCGTCTTCGACCCGGCGGCCGAACCCGCGCCACCGCAACGCGGTTCGTTGCTCGGCAGCGATCCGAGCAGTGTCCTGGACCGGTGGCACGATCTTCAGGCGTCCTTCGTGGACGACCCGCGCGAAGCCGTCCAGCGAGCCGACTCGCTCATGGACGAAGTGATGACCTCGATCCGCGACACGCTGGAGCGCCGCCTGCACGAACTCCAGGAGCCCTGGAAGAACACCGACCCCGACGAGACGGAAACCGAGCGACTGCGGATGGCCCTGCGCGCCTACCGCAACGTCTTGCACAAGCTGATGCCGCTCGCCGACGACCACGCGACGCGGTGACGTCGTGCTCGCCATCGTCGCGGCCATCGTCTTCGCGATCGGCCTGCTGCTCGACCTGCTGAACGCCGCCATCGCCGGGATCGGCGGGACGGCCTTCATCCTGCTCGGACTGTGCCTGCTCGCACTCCATCAGGCAGGCATCGGCACCTCGGGCACCCGCTGGCGCAGAAAGCGCTGACCAAGCTCGGGATCCGGCCTTCCAGGCCACGTCTCGGATGGGAGCAAGGACATGCCCCGCGCAGCAGTGACCACCAAGGTGCCCGATCTGGACCTGCGCCGAGCCTGAGGTGACCGCCGAACTGAGAAACCCGTATGAACAGCACCGAAAGGACCGATGATGGCCGTCACCAAAGGACCGCGACCCGCCCCCGTCATGAACGCCGCGCGCCCTGGGCCGGGGCCCCGGCCTGTCGACTACGTCTGGGCCGCCGCGCGGATCAGCATCGGCTGGATCTTCCTGTGGGCTTTCCTCGACAAGACCTTCGGCTGGGGACTGGCCACGCCGGCCGACAGGGCCTGGATCTCCGGCGGGAGCCCGACCACCGGCTTCCTCAAGGGGACCGGCGAGAACGCACTTGGCGCCTTCTTCTCCAGCCTGGCCGGACAGCCCTGGGTCGACTGGCTGTTCATGCTCGGCCTGCTCGGCATCGGGGTC
>NZ_JBAHWD010000103.1:0-1995 GCF_037044575.1 Nonomuraea sp. LPB2021202275-12-8
ACGGGAGTGGACGGGTGATTCGACCAGTGCCGCAGTTGCCGCTGCTCGTCGAGGGGCAGGCTGCTGACGCCGGCCAGCGGGATGGTGGGGCTGGTCAGCGCGCGATCGAGCAGGGTGAGCCAATGCGCGGCGAAGCGGCCGACGGTGCCCTCGTCGTACAGGCCGGTGGCGTACTCGACCTCCATCCACATGCGGCGATCGGTGCTCAGCACACTGAAGGTGAGATCGACCTTGGCTGTGCCCGTGTCAGCCGGTTCCCACTCGGCGGTGAGGTCAGAGCCGAGCTCCCAGCGATCGTGATCGAGGTGGTGCAGACCAAAGACGGTCTGCACCAGCGGCGAGTGGGTCAGCTCGCGCTCCGGCACCAGGGCCTCGACCAGGGCCTCGAAGGGGATGTCGGCATGCGTCTGGGCCTGCAGCATGGTGGCCTTCGCCGCTGTCAGCGCCTCGGTGAAGCCATCCTGCTCATCGAAGTGGGTGCGCAGCGGGAGCGTGTTGACGAAGAACCCGACCAGCCTGTCCAGCTCCGGCTGCGGCCGTCCGGCCACCGGCGTGCCGATGACGAGGTCGTTCTGGCCGCTCCAGCGCGACAGCACGATGGTGAAGGCGGTGCACAGCACCTGGAAGACGGTGGCGGAGTTCGCCGCGGCGAAGGCGCGCACGCGCTCGGCCAGCGCGGGATCGATCGTCTCGCGGTGGGTGGCGCCGGCCCATGACTGGGTGGCCGGTCGCGCGTGATCGACGGGTACGCCGGTGAGTGCGGGCGCACCGGCGAGGTGCTCGCGCCACCACTCCACACCGCTGGTCAGAGCCTGTTCGTCGAGGTTCTGGCGTTGCCAGGCGGCGTAGTCGGCGTAGGAGACGGGCAGGGCGGGCAAGTCTGCCGCAGCCGGGCCGTAGGCCGTGGTCAGCTCGTCGATGATGACGCCTATGGACCAGCCGTCGCAGGCGCTGTGATGGACCGACAGCCACAGCAACGACGCATCGGCGTCGTAACGCACCAGGCCGGCGCGTAGCAGCCGCCCACCGGCCAGGGCGAACGGCTCGGTGAGCCCCGCCTGCACCTGTCGCCAGGCCTCCGTCTCGCCGCCGGTGCGGGCGTCCACCTCCTGCCAGAGCGAGCCCGGTTCACCGGGAACAGGAACGGGACGGCCGTCGCTCACCGCCAGCCCGGTGCGCAGCACCGCGTGGCGCCGCACGACGGCTTCCACCGCCGCGCGCATCCGGTCACCGTCGACCTGGCCGCGCAGCCGTACCACCATGGGCACGTTGTAGGCGGCGCTGCCCGGCCGCCACTGATCCAGGAACCACAACCGCTCCTGGCCGAACGACAGCACCGGCGGCGCGTCAGGCTCCCGGGCCACCAGCGCGACCCCGCCCGCCCCCCGCTCGGCGGCGTCGATGCGAGCCGCGGAATCGGCGAGTGTCGGAGCCTCGAACAGGTCGTCCAATCCCAGCTCGACACCGAACACCTCGCGCACCCGCGCCACCACCTGAACCGCCAGGATCGAATGGCCGCCCACCGCGAAGAACCGGTCGGTGGCGCCCACGCGATCCACGCCCAGGAACTCCGCCCAGATCCCCGCCAGCACCCGCTCGGTCTCCGACCGCGGCTCCACGAAAACCAACGGCACCACGGTGCCGATCAGCGGCGCGCTGGGCGCGGGCGCGTTCTGACCGCCCATATCGCCGCTGATGTCGGCGAGAGGGCTGGCGGGGGTGGTGAGGGCGCGGTCGAGCAGGGTGAGCCAGTGCTCGGCGAAGCGGCCGACGGTGCCCTCGTCGTACAGGCCGGTGGCGTACTCGATCTCCAGCCACATGCGGTGGTCGGTGCTCAGCACGTTGAAAGTGAGGTCGATCTTGGAGGTGCCGGTGTCGGCCGGCTCCCATCGGGCCCGGAGCCGAGGGTCGATCGACCACTGGTCGTGATCGAGGCGGATGACGCCGAAGACGGTCTGGACGAGGGGTGAATAGGCGGGGTCCCGTTCCGAGACC
>NZ_JBAHWD010000104.1:0-1936 GCF_037044575.1 Nonomuraea sp. LPB2021202275-12-8
GCGCCCATCGAGACACTTGGCGTATCGCTTCAGGAGGACCTCCACGCTGTTTCCCGCGCGCTCTGCTACAACAGTTGCATCGACACCAGCATTGAGCCAGGTAGATAGGGCGGCATGGCGTAGGTCATAGGGCTTACCTGCGAGGGGAGACGTGACCTGCTGCGGCGTCAAGGCAAAGTGGCGAGCCTCTTCCCATGCCCGGGAGTAGGTGGACGCCCCGAGAATCCCACCGCGCTCGTTTCGGAACAGCCGACCGTCCGGAGCAGTGTCGAACTCCTCAAGATGTATGCGCAGAATGCGAACCAGTTCCGGCGGGATCGGCACTGGCCGGATGTCTCTTTCCGCCCGCTGCTTGAGTCCACGCTGGTCGTGCACAGTTCCGTTGTCGGTCCACTGCTTGCCACTGCTTGGACGAGTTACTTCGAGGATGAACAATCCCCATCCTTCCTCGGGCAAGTGGCAGTCGGTCTTGCGAAGTCCGATCGCCTCGGCGGGACGGAGGCCAGCGAAGTACAGCGTGGCGAAGAAGGCCACCAGGCGGCGGCCTCTCCCACGGTGCCAACTTCCGACATAGGAGAGGCTTACGAGCAGTTCGCGAGCTTGAGCGGGGTTGATCACGCATCGTCGATCAACAGTGTTATCCCTGGCCACCTTCTTGTGCTTGACGCGCTTGAGCGGGTTCTCGGTCAGTTCGCCGAGGTCGATAGCGTATTCAAGAGCGGTGTTGAGGCCGCGGCGTCGGCGGGCCGTCGTGTCTGCGGCCGCTCGCTTGCCGTCGCGAGTGAGGGTGAGTTCCTCGCAGACGTTGCGGGCCACGATGAACCGCGCCGGGATCGGTGGAGACTCTATTGACTGACTCCAGCCGCCGGTTGGGGCTGGTGTTGAGCGTAGTAGACGGCTTCGTGTTCGGCGGGCGGGACGTGGCCGATGGCGGTGTGCAGGCGCTGGTGGTTGAACCAGTCGATCCACTCGGCGGTGGCCAGTTCGACGTCGGCCAGGCCTTTCCATGGCCGTCGGGGTTTGATTAGTTCGGTCTTGAACAGGCCGATCGCCGATTCCATCAAGGCGTTGTCCAGGGCGTCGCCAACGCTGCCGATCGAGGCGTCGATCCCGGCCTCGAGCAGGTGGGCGGTGAAGGCGAAACAGGTGTATTGACTGCCCGCGTCCGAGTGATGAACCAGACCCGGCCCGGCCGGAATGCCGGTTCGCGCGCGTCGCCACAGTGCCATGTCCAGGGCATCCAAGACGAGCTTGGCTCGTTTGGTGGTGGCCGCCGACCAGCCCACGATCGCGCGGGAGTACACATCTACGACGAATGCGACGTAGACCACGCCGGCCCAGGTCATCACGTAGGTGAAGTCTGCCACCCACCGCTGATTGGGGCGCGAGGCCGTGAAGTCGCGATTCAGCAGGTCGTCGGCGCGCTCGCGTCCGGCGTCGCGGATGGTGGTGCGCAGCTTCTTGCCGCGCCGGACGCCTTCCAGCCCCAGTTCGCCCATCAGCCGGGCGGCCGTGCAGCGCGCCACCACGACTCCTTCACGGCCCAGCTGTCGCCAGACCTTGCGCACGCCGTAGACGCCGTAGTTGTCAGCGTGCACCCGGCTGATGTGCTGCTTGAGCTCGGTATCCCGCACAGCGCGGACGCTGGGCGTGCGATTCTTGGCGGCGTAGTAGGTGCTCGTTGCGATCTTCAAGCCGTGTGCGGTCAGCACACGGCAGATCGGCTCGACCCCGAACACCTCTCGATGAGCGTCGATGAACGCTACGAGCGCTTGTGTGGCCGGTCGAGCTCGGCGATGCTCCTATGTCGTCAAGCCGCGGCTGCGATTGGCTGGTCGGTGGTGTCGCGGGCCGAGGTGTCCACGGTTTTGAGCGTGCGATAGACCACGTCGGATAGGCGTCGGCGGAGCAGCCGGATGGCCTCGGTGCGGGTCTT
>NZ_JBAHWD010000105.1:0-1918 GCF_037044575.1 Nonomuraea sp. LPB2021202275-12-8
ACAGGGGGCACTCTCGATCACCATCGCAAGATGGGCAGGGACCTGCGGAGACGCAGGTCCTTCTGCGTTCGGGGTGTACAACCCGCTGCCACCGATGGCAAGCATGTGCCCGTGATCACGCGAATGCCGACCCCGGATGAGCGGCGGAAATGGGCCTAAGGCGATCGTGGGCGCCTCGACTGAGACATCGCTGGGACGTTCTCAGCTCTTGTCGTCCGCCGTCCTCTGCCCGCCCGTGCCAGCCGGTACCTTCACCCCCTCAGGCACATCTCTTTCACGGAGCCGTTGTCGGGGCCGGCTCCGGCCTGGTGGCTGCGTACGTGTCGACGAGCGCGAACAGCATCGCGGTGACGGGGATGGACAGCAGGGCGCCGACCGGGCCGAACAGCGCCGCACCCAGGAGCACGGTGGTGAAGGAGACGGCTGGATGGAGGTCGACCGATCGCGCGCTGATGCGCGGTTCCAGTGTCAGGTTTTCGACCTGCTGATACAAGATCGCCCAGGTAAGTGCCAGGACCCCTGTCCAGGGCTGCGATGAGGCCAGCCCCACCAGGGCGGGCAGCGCGATGGAGATGTAGGTGCCGATCGTGGGCACGAACTGGGCGACCACTCCCGTCCACACACCGAGCGCCAGCCACGACGGCATGCCGATCAGCAGGAACACCACGGCCGACAGACATCCGTTGATGGTGGCCAGGATGAGTCGGGCCGAGACGTACCCGCCGGTCTTCTCGATCGACAGATCCCAGACGCGGCCGAAGACCCGCTGCGGCCGGTGTGGCAGCAGGCGGGTGATCCAGTGGCGCAGGCGGGGGCCGTCAGCCGAAAGGTAGAAGGCCAGCAGCAGGATGGTGACCAGGTTGAACACCGCTTTCGTCACCGTTCCCAGCAGGCTCAGCACGCCGCCGAGCACGCCTTGGGCGTATTCGGCGGCCTGTTGCGGGGTGAGCTGGATGGAGGCGAGGATGTCATCCACCTCGTACTTGGTGCCGAACCGGGTGTTGACCCAGGACGTCACGCTCTCGGCGACGGCGGGCAGGTGGCGCAGGAGCTGCGCCACCTGCTCCAGGAACAGGTTGCCGAACAGCGCGAGGAAGATGGCCGCCGCCAAGATGAGCGCCGCCATCATCACCAAGGTGGCCCTGGCCCTCGGCATCCACCTGGACAGCCTGCGCACCGGCGGCTCCATCGCCAGGGACACGAACCAGGCCAGCACCAGCAGAAGGACCAGCCAGCCCGCGTCGGTCAGCACGAAGTGCAAGAAGAACGCCGCCCCGACGACGACCGCCAGCGCGAGCCCGGCCCGGGCCACGTTCGCGGGCGCCAGCAGCACCCGGACCGATCGGGGCGGCTCGGCAGCGCGCCGTCCTCCTCGCGCCACACCCGGCTTGATCATTGCCTCCTCCTGAACGGCTCATCCGTGAGATCGCCACCGGCGATCACGCCGCTGTCCAGCCTTTCAGGCAGTTTGGAACGAGGGCTGCGGGCAGCGGATGCGGTGCGGTCAGCGGTCAGCAAGGACGGGTAAACCCTCACAAGGTCGCGCCTGCACGACCTGCGCGGATCGTGCTCCCTCGCGTTGTCTCGACCACGATCGGTACCCATCCGGGATCTGTCCGCTCGGAGCGCTGAGCAGGCCGGGAGTGCCGGTAGATCACCCGGCGTCCGCGCATGAATGTGAAGCTCGGGGCGTCGGCAATCCACGAGTTCGGCACGCTGGAAACCCAGTCGGCGCTTTGGCCGCTCTGTCTTACCGTCGTCAGAGCGGTGCCCGTGATCGGCGTGGCCGGCGGCGCTTCTCATCGCTCCGGTCGGGGTGGTTGTCGAGTCCGTCAGCACTCGGCTTCGGTGATGACCGCCGACAGGATGAGCATCGTCCAGAACGCCGACTGCTTCGCCCCGGTGTCCCCCCGAGGAG
>NZ_JBAHWD010000106.1:0-1890 GCF_037044575.1 Nonomuraea sp. LPB2021202275-12-8
GAGCAATGCTCAGAACCTGTGGATCGGCTCGGGGGCGTACCCTCCCGAGTGATCGATTCGAAGGTCACTGAGTAGGCCAACGTTGGCGCGTTGGCTGGGAGGGCACGCCCATGCTTACCGTAGTCAATGCCGTCGGCACGACGTCGAACGGATCTCTGATTGATGAGATCGTCCGGGAGGGGGCGCGGCGAATGTTGGCCGCCGCTCTGGAGGCCGAGGTCAACTCCTACTTGGCCGAGCTGGCCGACGCTCGCGACGCTGACGGCCGCCGTCTGGTGGTGCGCAACGGGTTCCACGCCGAGCGGACGATAGCCACCTCGGCCGGACCAGTGCAGGTCAAGGCACCGCGAGTGAACGACAAGCGTGTAGATACCGAGAGCGGGGAACGCAAGCGGTTCTCGTCGGCGATCTTGCCGCCGTGGGCGCGCAAGACCCCGAAGATCTCCGAGGTGCTTCCGCTGCTGTATCTGCACGGCCTGTCCACCGGCGACTTCGTTCCGGCCCTGGAGCAGTTCCTCGGGTCGTCCGCCGGGCTGTCGCCGGCGACGGTGTCGAGGCTGACGTCTCAGTGGACCGATGATCACAAGGCGTTCCAGAAGCGTGACTTGTCGGCGACCGACTTCGTCTACGTCTGGGCCGACGGCGTGCATCTGAAGGTCAGGTTGGACCAGGCCAAGGCGTGCGTGCTGGTCTTGGTGGGCGTCCGAGCCGACGGCAGCAAAGAGCTGATAGCCCTGGACGAGGGTTACCGGGAGTCGTCGGAGTCGTGGGCGAATCTGCTGCGCGACTGCGCCCGGCGCGGGATGCGTGCCCCGCATCTTGCCGTCGGCGACGGCGCGCTGGGCTTCTGGAAGGCGCTGCGCGAGGTGTTCCCCGAGACCAAGGAACAGCGCTGCTGGGTGCACAAAACTGCGAATGTGTTGGATTCCCTGCCGAAGTCGGCGCAGCCGGCGGCCAAGGCCGCGATCGCAGACATCTACAACGCCGAGGACAAAGACCAGGCCATAAGGGCCCTGAAGGCATTCGAGCGGCAGTACGGGGCGAAGTTTCCCAAGGCCGTCAAGAAGATCGTCGACGACGCGGACGTGCTGCTGGCGTTCTACGACTATCCGGCCGAACACTGGATCCACCTGCGCACCACGAACCCGATCGAGTCAACATTCGCCACCGTCCGGCTGCGCACCAAGGTCACCCGCGGTGCCGGCTCCCGGGCGGCAGCCCTGGCGATGACGTTCAAGCTCATCGAGTCCGCCCAACAGCGCTGGCGCTCGGTCAACGCGCCCCACCTGGTCGCTCTGGTGCGTGCCGGAGCCCGCTTCGAACGTGGCGTACTCGTCGAGCGCGACGAGGTCACCGCAGCATGACCGACCACACCGAACGCCCGCTGCTCTTCCTCGATGTCGACGGGCCGCTTGTCCCGTTCGGTGAGAACCCGCAGCGGAAAGCACGGGATACCACGCCGGACTCGCGCCTGGCGCGGCTGACCGCCGAGGTGGGGCGTCGGCTGGCGGCGCTGCCCTGCGATCTCGTCTGGGCCACAACCTGGGAAGACGAAGCCAACGCCGAGATAGCACCCCGGATCGGGCTGCCACAACTGCCAGTCGTGAACTGGCCGGAACCATCCGACGAGGACGAACGCCAAGACCAATGGTTCGGACTCCACTGGAAGACCCGGACCCTGGTGATCTGGGCGGCCGGACGCCCATTCGCCTGGGTCGACGACGAGATCACCAACGCCGATCGAGACTGGGTCGCCGCGCACCATAGCGGCCGAGCTCTCCTCCATCACGTGGAGTCATTCCGAGGACTCGCCGACGGAGACTTCGCAGCCCTCGACCAATGGCTTCGAGCTCTGTAAATCGCGCAATCCACAGGATTTGACAATTGCTC
>NZ_JBAHWD010000107.1:0-1889 GCF_037044575.1 Nonomuraea sp. LPB2021202275-12-8
TGACCCTGTTGCCGAATTCTGATCAGGCGGTCAGCGCGAGTTCGAGGCGGGCGAGATGGCTGGTGCGGGTCCGATCGAGCACGTGGCCGTTCCACCAGGCGTCCAGGCGGATGAGGTTGAGCGCGACGGCGGAGTAGACGTGTTCGAGGTGGACCTTCTTGATGCCGCGGTAGCGGGCCTGGCGGATGCCGGTGACCGCGACCGCCTGGTGGATGGTGCCCTCGACTCCGGCGCGGATGGCGTACCTGGCCTGCCAATCGGTGCTGTGTTGCTCGCGGCGGGCCTGGTCCAGGACCTCCTGCAGCGCGCGGGGGCGCAAGGTGAGCTGACGCCCGCCCTTCTTCGCCGAGGTGCATGCCGAGCGGGCGGGGCAGGCATGGCAGATCTCGCCGCCGAACTTGACCACGATTGCTTCCTGCCCGCGTTGGATGCAGGGGCTCCATGAGCTGCTGGTCTGGCCTTGCGGGCAGGTGACCTGCTGGTTGTCCCAGTCGACGGTGAACGCGCTGCGGTCGAAGCCCGTCTTGGCACGGGCTTGCGGGGAGTAGTCGCCCAGGACGGGGGTGACCAGTGCCAGTCCGTAGCGGCGGCGGGCGGCGACGATGAGATCGGCCGCGGCGTAGCCGGAATCGACGTAGTGCTCGGCCGGTAGCAGGCCGCGGCGCTCCAGCGCGGCGTGGATCGGCTCGACCTGTTTGACGTCGGGGACGGTGGCGTCCGTGGTGGCCACATTCGTGATCACGTTGGGCGGGGTGGTGGGCGCGTTGTTGCCCGGCTGCGTACCGGGCGCGGTCTCGTCTGGCGCGGGAAGGTCGTGGCAGGTCTCGCTGATGTGCACCTTGAAGCCGCACCAGAAGAAGTCGTCGCCCTTGGCCGCCCAGCGGGCGTCGGCATCGTAGGGGGAGGCCAGGCGGATACTGCCCGGCGGGAGCCCCTCTCCGCCGTCGTCGAGGGACTCCCGCCGCTTGACCACCTCCCGCCCGCGGCTGTTGGTGGTGCGGGTGTAATTCTGAACCAGCATGATCCGCAAGGCTTGCACCGGGGGCAGCTCGCGCAGCCAAGCCGGGGAAAACGGCGCATACACGGCACTCACCAGCGCATATCCGTCGGCGCCGTAGGCGATGGCCAGTTGCTCGCGCTTGGTCGCCGAGATCGGCAGCCGCCAGGAGTCCACCCGGGCGCGGTAGCGTTCGGCCCAGCCGCCCACCTCCAGCACCCGCTCCACCCAGCCGGGCGCGGCGGCCGAGATCGCCTCCAGCGCCGCCCGCACGCATTCCCCGGCCAGCTCCAGCCGGTTCAGATCGCGGACCGCGCCGAGCACATGCGTTGAGTCGGTGCGCTGCTTGCCGCCCGCCTTGACGAGCCCCTTGTCGCGCAGATGGGCCAGCAGCGCATCCAGCGCCTTCTCCTCCAGCTCATGGGCGACGACCCGGGCACGAAACTTCGATAACACGGTGTAGTCGAATCCGTGATCAGCCAGCTCCAGGCCGAGCCCGTACTTCCAGTCGATGCGCCCCCGTACCGCATCGGCGGCCTGTCGGTCGGTCAGATCCTCGACGAACTGCAGTACCGTCACCAGCGCCAGCATGGCCGGAGACTCGGCCGGCGCGCCTCGGACGGCGAACGCCCCGGCGAACTCGGTGTCGGTGAACACCTCGCCCAGCTGATCACGAATCGTCATCGGCAGGCTGCCCTTGGGGAAAGCCGCCCGTGCTACCTGCGCGGTCGCCTCCGGAACCTGCGGCACCGACCGTGGCTGCATCGACATCACATGCCCATCCTGCGGCCGTCGAGGGGAGGGTCACGGCACGCAGAGACGATCTTTCACCCCAGCGCCACCCAGAACTCGGAAGTCGCCCGGCGTGTCAGCAGAATTCGGCAACAGGGTC
>NZ_JBAHWD010000108.1:0-1786 GCF_037044575.1 Nonomuraea sp. LPB2021202275-12-8
CGGCGTGCGCGTCGGCCAGGCGGGCCACCCACTGGGCCGCGGTGGCGAAGGCGACCCGGTGGCCGGCCTGGCAGGCGCGGATGCCCAGCCCGATGGACAGGTGCGTCTTGCCGGTGCCGGGTGGGCCGAGGAAGACCACGTTCTCTTTGGCGGTGACGAAGTCCAGAGTGCCCAGGTGGGCGATGGCCTCGCGTTTAAGGGAGCGCTGGTGGTCGTAGTCGAAGTCCTCCAGCGCCTTGCGGGCCGGGAAACGGGCCTGCCGGATGCGGGCCTCGCCGCCGTGGGAGTCGCGGGCGGCGACCTCGCGTTGCAGACAGGCGGCCAGGAACTCCTCATGGCTCCACGCTTCGGCGCGGGCTCGCTCGGCCAGCCGCTCGACGGCCGCGGCCAGCGACGGCGCCTTCAGCGCGCGGGTCAGGTAGGCCAGCTCGGCGGCGACGTTGCGCCCGCTGGAGGCTGCCAACGCTGTGGCGGTGGTGCTGGTCCGGGCGGTCATCATGCCACCGTCTCGATGCCCAGCAGGGTGTCGTAGTCGCTGAGTTGGCGTTGTTCCACCTCGGTGTCCATCGGCGCGGCCACGGCCTGCAGCCGGGTGGCGCGCATCGCCGCGGCCGCGCTCGCGTGGGCGGGGTCGGTGAGGGTCTGGTGCACGTCCCAGCAGCGCTCGTGCCGGGCCACCGGCTGCCCGGCGCAGGTCACCGTGACATGTTCCAGATCGGCGACGACCTCGACCAGGCGGCCGATCGCCGAGGGGTGGACGGAGTAGTCGTTGGAGGCGATGCGCACGTAGTGATCGCGGGCCAGCCGGGTCGCGGTGCGCCAGCCGACCAGCGGCGCAACCGGTGGCAGGGCAACCATCGCGGCCCGGTCGGCGTCGATCCGGTCGGCCGGGCGGCAGTCCAGGCGGCGGTGATGGCGCTGGTTGGCCCGCCGCAGCCAGTCGCCCAGCTGGGCATTGAAATCCGCCGGGCCGGTGAAGTCGCGGCCCGGCAGGAACGAGGTCTCCAGATAGCCGTTGGCCCGCTCGACCAGCCCCTTGGCCTCCGGATCGCCCGGCCGGCACTGCAGGATCCGGACGCCGAGCGTGCCTCGGAAGGCTTCGGCATCGCGGGTGAGCTGCGGACGGCCGCCCTTCCACGCGCCGATCGCCCCCTCGTTGTCCCACACCAGCGTCTTCGGGGTCGCGCCGAGCAGGCCCAGCAGCGCCCACATTCCGGCGAACAGGTCCCCGGCCGCCCGCGAAGGCAGCATCCGCGCCAGCAGCCAGCGCGAATACCCGCAGACCAGGACCAGCACCGGCAGACTCACCGCCCGGCCAGGCCCGACCGGCACCCGCACCGGCGGGAACCACAGATCGCATTGCGCCAGCTCACCCGGCTGATAGCTGGTACGCGAGGCCGGATCCAGCGGCCGATACTCCGGTCGGATCTGCCGGATGCGGTCCTTGAGCACGGTCAGCGACCGCTGCCAGCCGATCCGCTCGGCAATCACCGTCGCCGGCATGTCCGGCCACCGCCGCAACAGCTCCCTGATCTGCGGTTCTGCCGCATCCACGATCGACCCCTTACCCGGCCGCTGATACTTCGGCGGCTCCTCGGCCGCCAGCGCCCGCCGCACCGTGTTCCTGGCAATGCCCAGATGCCGCGCGATCGCCTTGATCGGCATGCCCTCGGCCCGGTGCAACCGGCGGATCTCCGCCCAGTCCTCCACCTTGATCACCCTCCAAAGAGTGGAGGGGTCAACATTCATCCGTCGATTGGGGGTCAGTATTCACCCGTCGTCGACA